>CAYQLI010000041.1:0-2349 GCA_964418355.1 uncultured Pseudomonadales bacterium
AGTTGTTGGCGGACTCCTGAACAGAATGGACGTCGTTCTGGTATCGATTGCAGTTACCCAAACAATAAGGGCCATTGCTCTTTTCTTCACTTATGCGCTTTTCCTAGATAGACTGGACCGACCCGGTCATCAGAAACGAGTCGTCGTTCTTGCCTTGGAGCGTCGGGAAATAGCCTCTTGATTATTATTTTTCTTGCAGTAATAATCCAGAGCAACGATGATTAGAAGACGAGTCGCCCTGATTACCCCCTTTAGCCCTCCGGGAGTTGGCGGTGCCGAAACCCATCTGGAAGATTTTTACGAGTATCTTCGCACTCATAACTATTTCGCTTACGTCCTAACTTATCAACCGATCGCCTCGCCTCTGCGGGGGCCAGCAATCGAGAGAAGGAAGAATTTAGAGATCCACCGCTTTCAATGGATTGGCGGCAATCTCTTCCACTTCTTCGAAAAATTTCCCCCGCTCTTCAACTTTCTCTACATGACTCCGTATTTGATGCTCCGTTCATTTATTTTCCTTCTATCACATCAAGACAAAATCGATACCCTCAACGCTCAGGGTCTGAACGCAACATTTATTGTTGCTATCCTTGGGAAAATATTTGGAAAAAAGAAAACCATGAGTACTATGGCCCTTTACTGTTGGAAGCCGGGCACTCTTTTCGCCAGAATTAGCTGTCTCGTCCTCTCCGCCATGGATGTGATTTTTGCCGAAAGCCAGGAATCAAAAGATGAGATTGTCGGAATTGGTGTGCCAGCGGAGAAGATTGTCGTTTTTTCCCATTGGGTCAACCAGAATAAATTTAAACCGGCAAATAAACAAAAACTCAAAAAAGAGTTGGGTTGGGGGGACAGATTCGTCGCCTTATTTGTTGGGCGGGCGATTCCCATTAAAGGTGGAGATACCCTGGTAAAAATGATGAAAAAACTCAACCCAAAAATTGCTGTCGTCATGATTTCTGATGCAGGCCCCCAAAAGCCTCTGTTCGAAAAAGCAGCTCGTAAATACACCAATCTTACCTATATTGGCGGCGTGCCTTATGCCGACCTCCACCCGTATTATAAAGCCGCCGATGTCTTTATAATCCCCAGTCGTTACGAAGAGGGCTCCGCCCGGGTCGTCATGGAGGCAGTTTCTTGCGGCACTCCGGTCATAAGCAGCAACATGGGGGCTCTCCCCTCAGTCCTTAGTCCGAAGGTGGCCATTTTTGTTAAACCTGATGAAAAAAACATCAGACTAGCCTTGGAGTCGCTATACACTAATCGGAAAAAACTGGCTATACTGACCCGGAATAGCTACCCCTTTGCAACCAAGCATTTTGGTTTTGACAATGCCAAGGTGGTAGTCAACAACCTCTAACATCCGCAAGATAAACGACCAGCATATGAAAAAAATAAAAAAAGGTCTAAAAGGTTTTAAAAAAAGATCTTCCTTTTTGGTCTTTGGAAAACCAAACCTTGGTCAAGAGGAGATAGACGCGGTCACCGCTGTTTTGACATCTGGCTGGATTGGGACCGGGCCGCAAGCGGAAAAGTTTGAAACCGCTTTTAAGGAATACACTCACTCACAATTCGCCATTGCCGTAAACTCCGCCACCGCCGGTCTGCATTTGGCCCTGAAGGCTGTCGGCATCGGTCCAGGTGATGAAGTTATTACCTCGCCATTAACTTTTTGTTCCACCGCCAACGTTATTGTTCATTGCGGAGCCACTCCGGTTTTTGCCGATGTCGATATCAACGACTGGAACATTGATCCGGTAGAGATCGAAAAAAAGATCACTAAAAAGACTAAGGCAATAATACCGGTTCATCTTCACGGCCGTCCTTGCCGGATGGATCATGGCTATCGCCAAAAAACACAAACTGCTTGTCATCGAAGACGCCGCCCACGCCATCGAAGCCGTTTACCATGGAAAAGAAATTGGCGGCATTGGCGACCTGACCGTCTTTTCCTTTTACGCCACCAAAAATATAACTACCGCCGAAGGGGGGATGGTCACCACCAATAATGAGGAATGGGCCGAAAAAATAAAAGTGATGCGCCTTCATGGACTTTCAAGTGACGCTTACAAGCGCTACTCCGTCAAATCTTTCAAGAACTATCAGGCGGTGCTACCCGGATTTAAGTACAACATGACCGATCTTCAGGCCGCCATCGGCCTGGTCCAGTATGGCAAAATAGATAAATTTGCCAAAACCAGGCACAAACTCTGGCAAATTTATAATCAAACGTTTCAAGGTATGCCAGAAATTATTCTTCCTGCACCAGAGGATATCGATACTTATCACGCCCGTCACCTATACGCCATCTTAATACACCCCGAGAAATTGAAGATTGATAGAGACAAG
>CAYQLI010000041.1:2381-7030 GCA_964418355.1 uncultured Pseudomonadales bacterium
ATCCATTTCTATCCAATCCATCTACACCCTTATTACTCCCAAACATATGGGTACAAAAAAGGCGACTTCCCTAACGCCGAGTTTATCGGAGACCGGATTTTGTCATTGCCATTGGGGTCAAATCTGACCCAAAAAGATATCGCCGATACGATTAACTCCGTCAAATACCTGATAGGGAAGTATCGGAATTAAGTTTTTTTTGGTGTGCTAATATAGGGTTACATTAAAGCATGAAAACAAAAAAAATTGCCCAAACCAGAAAGACGGTCTACGTCGGAATGTGTGCCGATATTATTCATAACGGCCATATAAATATTATTAAAGAAGCCAGAGAACACGGCGATGTCATCGTTGGTTTGCTAACCGATCAAGCGGTCGCTTCCTACAAGCGGGTTCCCCTACTTACATACGATAATCGAAAACTAATCGTCGAGAATATTCTCGGAGTTACCAAAGTTATTCCGCAGGAAACCCTCGATTACGTTCCCAATCTATTATTAACGAGGCCAGATTTTGTCGTCCACGGGGACGACTGGAAAACCGGTATTCAACGTGAAACCAGAGAAAGGGTTATTGGAACCCTCAAGGAATGGGGTGGAAAATTAATCGAGCCAGATTATAATGCTACCGGAGGCACCCCATCAACCAAGTTGATCAACCACCTCCTGGAGGGGGGTGTCACACCGCAGTACCGCCTTGGCCTCCTTAGAAGATATTTGGAGGTCAAGCCTTTAATTCGGGTTTTGGAAGCCCACAATGGCCTCACCGGTCTGATAGCCGAGAAGACAAGAATGGTTAAGGATGGGAAAGTCAGAGAATTTGATGCAATTTGGGAAAGCAGCCTCACCGACTCGGCCTCTAAAGGTAAGCCCGACACCTCCGCCGTCGACGTCACTTCTCGGACTCAAACGATAGAATCTATCTTGGAAGTTACGACGAAGCCAATTATCGTCGATGCCGATAGCGGCGGTTTACCGGAGCACTTTGTCTTTACCGTCAAATCAATGGAAAGGCTTGGTGTCTCTGCCGTCATTATTGAAGACAAAATCGGCGCTAAGAGAAACTCTCTTTTTGGGACAGACTCCGGTGTTGTCCAGACCCAAGACTCAATCGAGGCGTTCTCTCAAAAAATTTCGCGTGGAAAAAAGGCCCAGGTCACACCAGAATTCATGATCATCGCCAGGATCGAAAGTTTAATCTTAGGCGCAGGCATGAATGACGCCCTCAAAAGGGCCGAGGAATATATCAAGGCCGGCGCTGATGGGATCATGATTCATTCTAAAGAAAAAACCCCGGACGAGATCTTCGAATTTTGTAGAGAGTATCGAAAGTTTGTCAATAGGGTCCCGTTGGTGGTTGTTCCAAGTTCATACAATCATGTCACCGAAGAGGAGTTTGAAAAAGTTGGTGTCAACATCGTCATATATGCTAACCACCTTCTCCGAAGCGCTTATCCGGCAATGGTAAAAACCGCCGAATCTATCCTGGACACCGGACGGTCACTCCTTGCCGATCAGTATTGTATGCCTATCAAAGACGTTATCAGTCTTATACCCAATACAGAGGAGTAATGTCATATGGTCAAACCCGATGCTTTATTTTCTCTCCTTTCAAAGAAAAGTCTGACTTTTTACACCGGTGTTCCCTGTAGTATTTTTAAAGACCTCATCATCTGTCTCAACAAAAATAAAAAGGTTCAGCACATCCGCGCCACCAGCGAAGGAGAAGCCGTCGGCCTAGCCGCCGGATATTTCCTGGCCACCAAAAAAGTCCCCATCGTTTATATGCAGAATTCCGGCCTAGGTAACGCTGTCAATCCGCTGACCTCATTGGCGGACAGGGAGGTCTATAGCATTCCGATGCTTCTTTTTATATCTTGGCGAGGGGAGCCTGGAATCAAGGACGAACCGCAACACAAAAAAATTGGCCGCGTCATGCTGTCTCTTCTGGAAGTTTTAGAAATCCCCTACTTGATCGTCAACCCGGATCGGATAGATAAACAGGTAAGCTCGTTGCTTCTCAAAGCCAAAAAGCAACAGCGCCCCGTCGCCCTAATCTTCAAAGAAGACCAAATAGCTAAACTTGAAGGGACTTCAAGCCAAAAAGAAACCGGCTTTACCCGGGAAGAAGCTCTGGAAATAATACTCGATAAAATTGGCCGAGGCGTTGTTGTTTCAACTACCGGCAAAACATCGAGGGAAGTTTTTGAAATCAGAGAAAAACGACACCAGGATCACGAGCAGGATTTCTTGATGGTTGGTTCCATGGGCTGCGCCCTTGCTACGGGATTAGCGATTAAACTAAACACCCCCAAAAAGGTGTACGTGATCGACGGCGACGGCGCCGTTCTGATGAAAATGGGTACATTGGCTACAGTTGGCAGTTATGCCCCAAAGCAATTTGTTCACCTCGTCATCGATAACGGGGCCTATGAAAGTACCGGCGGGCAATGTACTTCGTCAACTACGGTTGATTGGAAGAAACTATTTCAGTCGGCCGGTTATCGAACTGTCATCTTGGTTGAAAATAAAACCAGCCTGAAGAGAATTTCCCTCACCAGTCAAGATTCACCTACCGCCATCATCGTCAAGGTTATCCCGGGTTCGCGTAAGGACCTGGGCCGGCCCACCACCACCCCGATTCAAAACCGGGACGCCTTTATGGCTTTTGTAAAATGAAACAACGAGAAATTTCCGGCGTTGGCAGTTTGAATAAAATTGGGCAGATCGTCTCCCGACTTCGAACCAAAAGGATTTTCTTGGTCACGGGAGGAAATTCATATCAGTCATCCGGTGCCAAAAAAATACTCGAAGACAAATTAGATAAAGTTCAAATCACCACCTTCAGCGACTTCGAAGTCAACCCCAAGCTAAGGGATATCAAGGAGGGTATCGGTGTCTTCAAGAAAACCAAGCCAGATCTTGTTATCGCTGTCGGAGGAGGGAGCGTTATCGATGTCGCCAAAGCCATCAACTCGCTTACTGCAAATCCTGGTAGTCCGGCTGACTATATCAAAGGAAAACGACAAATCAGCCAACCCGGAAAACCCCTTATTGCCATCCCCACCACTGCCGGGTCAGGCAGCGAATCAACTCACTTTGCCGTCGTTTACATCGGTAAGACAAAATACTCATTGGCGCACCCATCCATTTTGCCAACTATTGACATCATCGACCCAAGCCTCACCTTTACCTTATCACCCAAGCAAACCGCCGCCTCCGGCCTGGACGCACTCTGTCAGGCTATCGAGGCCTACTGGTCAGTCAACTCCACCTCCGTGTCCAAGCGATACTCCGTCCGGGCGATCAAGTTGGCCATGAAAAATTTGAAAACAGCCACCACGAGGTCAACTGAAACATCAAGGGTTGCCATGAGCCAGGCTGCGCACCTAGCGGGTAAGGCGATCAACGTCGCCAAAACCACCGCCTGCCATGCTATTTCCTACCCTCTCACTTCTTTTTTTGGGATCCCCCATGGGCACGCCGTGGCACTGACATTATCGAGCCTGTTAAGATTCAATGATGGTATTACCGACAAAGACATTCTGGATAAAAGAGGAGTCGTCTATGTCGAGAAAACACTCAAAAAACTATCAACATTGATCGCCGGCACACCGTCCGTCAGAGTTGCCGCCAGCAGGCTGGATCAACTTCTAACTGAAGTTGGGTTAGAAAGAAAATTAAGTGAGCTAAACATTGGCCGAAACGATATCGAACTGATCATAAAAAACGGGTTTAACCCCGACCGGGTGAAAAATAACCCTCGCCTCCTCACTAGAGAAGCTTTGAGGCAAATCCTCGTCAAACTTCTCTGACCTCAATCTCAATAATACCTTACAATAACAAAAGTGTCAGTTCTAAAATTTTATCTCTCCATGGCCATTCGGGAAATACCATATCTAGTCCTCACCGCTTTTTTAGCCGCACTTCCCTGGTTTTGGATACCTGAAGGTTTTGTCTACATGGCAGAGGAGCCAAATTTTATTAACTACGAAATTAAATTGGAAACGGCCTCTACTTTTTGGGTCAAGGAAGGCTTGGGTCGTAGCGGTGACCCCGCGAATCAGCCCCTGCTGATCCCCAACGCTGTGTTTTACCGCCTCGCTCTTGACATAGGGCTTGACCCATCAGCTACCCAGAAAGCCTTCATTTCCTTCGTTTTTCTCTCCGTCTCGCTTTCCTTTGGCTTGTTCTCGACCATCTTTACCAAAAAAAGCCTTGTCCGCTGTCTGGGTCTGCTGGTCTATCTTTTTAACTTCTACTTTGTCATCTCCCTTGGTTACACTGCAAAGACCATCCTGCTCGTCCTGATGCCCGCGCTTTTCTATATCACTGTCAGATATCTTCAAACCAGGCGTTTCTCTTATCTCCTCTATAACTATATCTGGTTGTTCTCTTTCCAAGCCGTCTTTACCAACTTACCCACGGCTGTCTGCGCCTTAGCGATTTATTTCTTCGCCTTGATTTATCATCTGCTACTGAACCAAACCGGACCTCTGAGAGCTACCCTCAAGTACTACTTTATTCTATTACTCTCTGCCGCCCCGGTCCTATTGCACCAAGGAATCATCAGCTTGCCTGTGATTGAGAAGGTTAGTGAGGAACCCGCCAGATTTGCCTTTACAGCCATTGGCGCCCCCCTTCTTGACC
>CAYQLI010000041.1:7040-8259 GCA_964418355.1 uncultured Pseudomonadales bacterium
CTGTTCCAGTTTCGTGGCGTCTGGTGGGAAAAGTCAGGCCATCTCGGCATCGACTATTTTAATCTTTGGCAGTTCTATGGTAACCCGGTAGTGGTAGTCCTTACTCTGTTGGGAATTGGCGCAATTATATTCTCCGTATTTTCCGTGACCTATGGTCAGGCGCGACCAGACAAAATAAAGTCCTTCTTTTGGTTATCTTTTTATCTCCTTGGTCTGGGACTTGCTTCCGGATTTTACTTCGTCCCCGGGTTTTATCTCTGGCTATTCCAAAATGTTCCGGGAATGATCATGTTTCGTGAGACTTGGGTCAAATTCATCCCCTATGCTGTTTTTTCCTTTTCGGGAATAACCATGCTTCTCGTCGACAGATTTGGCGAACGAAAATCGAAAAAGTTCTTGATCGCTCTGGTTCTAATTTCTTTAACGATTGCAGTCCAGAGTTACCCCCTAATCTCTGGAACGATTATTGATTCCAGATCGATAGGTTGGAGAAGGAGATTGATCAAAATCCCGAATTATTGGTATGAGTTTAGCTATTGGTTCCAAAAACAAGAGGCGGTTCTCCTACCCATTCCTTTTGGTTCAGACTCCTTTAACTCTCTCTATCACTGGTACGGCGGTCAAGGAGATTCAACTGACGCACTTCCTTGTCTGTTAGGAACGAATGTTATTTGCAAAAGTCTCACTCACGTCGATAAGTTTGCCTCCGTCGTCAACGAATCAATCGGGAAAGGCAATCTCGATTTCATTTCCTGGGGCGGAGTCGATTATGTGCTGAAACAGCGCGACCTTGATGTTTTGGGCGATCAGGACAAACTCATTTGGCAAGAGAAAGAGGTCGACTCGTTTATCAATCCCGAACCGGTCTCGGTTTTTGGCGATAAACTTTTCATCTATAAAGTCAAAGATAAATACTTCCGGCAAAAAATCTACGCCACCAATAACATCTTTATCGAGAATGAAAAGAAAGAAAACATGGCGACCAACGACATCTACTATCCTACGAAGACACCGGCCTTCTTGATAGATAAGCTGTCAAGTATTAGCCCGGCATCATCCTTACCCTTCGTCGATTTTGAAAAACTGAATCAGGTCCAGTATCGGGTAAAAATCTCCAAAGCTAGTCACCCCTTTGTCCTAGTTCTGGGTGATAACTTCAGCCGGGGTTGGAAAGTCTACCAAGGCGATGCGCCCTCGACCGGATTTCCTTTGGTTCTTG
>CAYQLI010000041.1:8295-9283 GCA_964418355.1 uncultured Pseudomonadales bacterium
TCTCCTTCACGTTTACTATTTATTTATTTTTGGCCACAGTCTCCCTTTGTTTACTCAGTATCCTAAAAAAAATAATACGATGAGAAAGAAAAATCTGACACCGCAAGGCTGGATGTTATTTATCTTAACCATGCTACTCGTCGTCAAAGTATTCTTTTTCTTGAAAGATATCGACTTCAGCCCGACCTCACTTCAGGTTGTGATCCAGCCCCCGACTGGTCCCGATCCATTCTACAAGGGGGACGTCCTCTCGATTGTCTACAACTCCCGATACTCCAACTTCGGTACCGTCGAAATGAGGTTCAATACATTTGATCAGATTAGCACAGACTCGTTGGAGTTCCGGATTAAGGAGCAAGGACAAAGTGATTGGTATTATCGGGCCGAGTACAAGGTAGACCAGTTCCAGAACAGCAAGTCGTTTCCGTTTGGCTTCCCAATAATTAACGAGTCGGAAAATAGGACTTATCTCATTGAAATTGAGTCGCAAAGAGGTATTCCCGGTGATGTGGTTGCTCAAAGTGGTGCCTCCCCCCGCATCATTGGCAAGCACGTTTATGGCAAGAAACTCTTATTTTCGGGACCCCAACCCCTTATCCGCTTTGCCGTTCAGAAGGCCGTCAACCTTATTCAATTCCAGGAGTTTTTTTCCTCCTTCGCACTTTTTGCCATGCCCTTGGTTATTTACATTTTTTTTCTTGTTACTGGCTCTGGGGTCGGACTATTTTCATCGGTTCTCCTCGATTTAACCATTGCTGATATTTTTTGGATCCAGCATTTCTACCCCTATTTTCAATTGTCCACTGTTTTTGGTTGGTTTCTGGTCATGAGGAAACATAGATTCACCTATATGGTTCCCGCCCTCATTGGCATGTCTCTTTTCTTTCTCGCTCCGGTAGCTTACTTTTTTAGACTTGAGACCATGGCAAACAAGATAGGAATTTGGACCTTTTGGTTCTTTTGTCTTGCGGTTTTTCAAATGGGTTGT
>CAYQLI010000042.1:0-9173 GCA_964418355.1 uncultured Pseudomonadales bacterium
GGCTGAAATCAGCGACATGATCACGATCAGAGTTAGGCTCCGGGGAAAAACTGCCGGCAAGAGGAAATAAACTGAAAGCAAAATGCCCCCCAAAAGAGTTGACCACTTAAATCCAAGCCTATAGACTAGTTTCCCCAAGGGCAGGGCGAGTATTGTTACGGCCATCCTTTCGATCACAATCGAAAGGATCAAGACCTTGAAGCCGGCCAGCAAACCCCTTTCCTCAAAACCCAAAAGGAAAATATACAAAGGGGAAAACAGTCCTCCCAAAGAAAAGGCGAGAGTTCTCATCAAGTTATTGATATAGATCGCCTGGATTCCATTCAGCCCTTCTTTGTGACGATACGATTTTTCCCAAAAGTGAACTAATTTCATGCGTTTAGAGAAGATATAAGTTCCAAAACTATCTTCTTGATCACCTCATTAACGATCGGTTTTTCTTCGCCGGTAAAATCAGCCAGGACGTAGTCCTCCCCCGGCGTCCTCGCTTCGCCGGCGGGACGGTTATCTACCCCGACGCGAACCCTCCAGAAATCCGTCTTTCCCAGTTGGGTCTCGACCGAATTAACGCCATTGTGAACCTTCGGCCCTACTCCATTTACCAGTTTATATTCCCCCAATCTGATATCCAGATCATCATGGCAGACCCACAGATCAGCCGTCGGGATTTTATAAAAATTCACTATCTGACTCACCACCTCTCCCGATTTGTTCATGAAAAGTTGCGGTTTGACCAAGAATAAATCTCCTACTTTTGCGACCAAGGCTCCAAATTTGCTCTCCCACGAACCGACTTCATATTTTTGGGCGAGGGCGCCTACCAGCATAAAGCCGGTATTGTGACGGTTCGCCTCATACCTATCCCCTGGGTTACCCAAGCCAACCACTACTTTCATAATTCCCACTATAACGGCAATCCTACGCTATAATCTACTCCCAGATTATGGCCGCGCACCAACCCGCCCTCTCCATCATCATCCCAGTTCTCAATGAGGAGAAATATCTCCCCACCCTCCTCACTGATCTTTCCCGGCAAACCTATACCGACTTTGAAGTGATTCTCGTAGATGGTCGCTCAGATGACCGGACCATCGAAAAAGCCAATCACTTCAGCCACCGCCTCCCCAAGCTCACCATTCTGGAAAGCGACATTCGCCATGTCTGTCACCAAAGAAATCAGGGAGCCGCCGCCGCCAACTCCGATCTTGTCCTTTTTATGGATGCCGATAACCGCCTCCCCACCTATTTTCTGCAAGGCCTGAAATATCGCATTGATCTCACCGATCCCGATATTTTTACCACCTGGATCGCCGCCGAAGACAACACCAGCAACAGCCTCGCCATCGCCACGACCATCAATCTTTACTTTGACCTCCAAAAAGGCACCGATAATCCCCCTACCATCGAGGCCATGCTCGGTTTCAAAAAAAGTCTCTTTCTCAAATTAAAAGGTTTCGATCATAGACTTTACATCAACGAAGGCAACGATATTGTCAAAAAAGCGGTCAAAAAAGGCTATCACTTTGAACTTTTCAAAGACCCCACCTACACCTTTTCCCTCAGACGCTTGAGAAAACAGGGGACCATCAGATTGATCGGCAGCGTCGCCCAATTGGAGATCGCCCGCCTCCTGGGGCAAAAAATGGCCAATCGTAAGGTCAGTAAACTTTACCCCATGAAAGGCGGCAAGTCCTATGATCAGGAAAAAGAAAATCAAAACTTTTTTGATACCCTTATTCAAAGACTAAAACTCGAAAAACACCGTGCCAAACTTGTCTCCTTCGCCCGCTCACTCCTTTTTGAAGAAAAGGGATCAGATCGAGGGTGAGAGCAGGACCAGTCCTGCAAAGGTCAAAAATAAGCCCACCAGGATCAGGCCTTCCCACCGTTCCAGTTTCCGCCTGGTCGCCGTCAGCAGCCAGAACAAACCAAAGATCACCACAAAGGCTATGTTCACCAGAGCATAGTTTTCCATTTTAAGTATTTCGAATGGACTGATTATTGCCAATAAGCCCACGATCAAAGTCGCATTCGTGACCACACTGCCAAGCAAATTCCCCAAAGTCAGGGCGACATTTTTCTCCAAAATTGCCTCGGTACTTAAAAATAGTTCCGGTAGGGAAGTTCCGACCGAAACCACCAGCAGGCCGACCACTGCGATCGGCATCCGAAACCCTTCCGCCAAGTTCGCTCCCGCTCTGACCAACAGATCGCCGGCAACAAGCAAGACAATTATCCCGACGACCATTTTGAGAGCCAGAAAACCGCGCCTCTTCTTTTCTCTCGTCTTGATCTTGGTCAGGATTCCGGCTGTCGATATTCCGGCTTTGACCAGACGCTTTTTTCTTCCGTCAATGACCAGATCCGAAAGATAAATCGCATAGATAGTCAGAAGGATCAGTCCGTCGAGCCTCGACAATTGACCATCCATCATTAGGAGTATCGGGGCGATCCCGGCCACAAACGTAGCCGCCAATTCCCAACGCCAATAATCTCCGATCGTCGGTAAAGACCCCCCGATCAGAGTCGCTCCGCCGATAATGAGCGAAAGATCGGCGACGTTTGATCCCAGCAAGGTCCCTAGGGCTAGTTCCGGTTTTTTCTCTACCGCCGAAGCCAAGGTCACAAACAGCTCAGGCAATGAGGTTGATAAGGCCACTAGGATCGCCGCCACCGCAATTTTTCCTTTTATTGTTAACCCCGAAACCAATTTATCAAAGGCGCTTACCACAAACCGGGTACTCACCGCCATAACGCCAAACAATACTACTAATTCCAGAAAGACTAACAACATAGTTTCATTTAATCACAAATGGATTTTAATCATGGTTTCTAAAATAGGCCGCCTTGATCGTCTCCACGACAATGATCAGCAGAAGTCCGCCTACAAACAGCCACAACCAATCAGAAATTGAAATGGCCACTGTCGAAAATATCATCTGTAAGGGTGGGAAATAGATCGCTGCAGCCTGCAAAATTAGTCCTCCGAGAACTCCCAGGATCAGGAAAGGATTACTAAAAAAATTATCTTTCCAGATCGGTCGTGAGAGTGATCGGCTGGAAAAAACATAGACGAGGGAACTGATCCCCTGCATGGCGAAGGTCATCGTTCTTGAAAAAACAATGTCCCTGTGCCAATAGAAATAAGTGAGCCAAAAAACTCCCAAGGCCAGTAAACCCGCTGTCACGGAAATCACCGCCACCAAGGCCATTCTCTTCCGTTCCATGAGCGGAGCGTTCCTGGCGATCGGTTTTCTTTCAAGGAGATTTTTCTCTTTCGGCTCTACAGTCAGGGCCATGTACGGAAAACCATCAGAAATCAGGTTGATCCAAAGAATTTGTGAGGCAAGTAGCGGCAAGGGCCAGCCCAAGTAGATCGAGGTCGCTACCACCACGATCGCCGCAAAGGAGTCAGACAATAGAAAGAGAATTACTTTCCGCAAGTTATCAAACATTCCCCGGCCTTCTTCGACCGCCGCCAAGATCGTATCAAAGTTATTATCCAAAAGCACCAGGTCGGCCACCTCACGTGCCAGATCACTGGCACCCTCTACCACCACCCCGATATCAGCCTTTTTCAGGGCGGGTACATCGTTCACGCCGTCTCCCATCATCGCTACTGTTTCCCCATGCTCCTGAAGAGTCTCAACAATTTCATATTTCTGTTCCGGCGACGTCCGGGCAAAAAGAATACTCTTCAGGATTTTTTCCTTTTTTTCTTCCCCATTAAGTTTGTCAAAATCTTCGCCCAGCATCACCTGGTCCGGATTCACTTTATACTCCTCCACCATACCCACCTGACGGATCGCCGCCCAACCAGTTTCCTTGTAGTCGCCCGTGATCACTTTAAGTTTTATGCCGGCATCAACTGCGTCCTGAAGCGATTCAGCCACGCCGCCTCTCACCGGATCAGAAAAAATAACTAATCCGAGCCAGGTAAAATCGGTCAATTCTTCTCTCTTCATCGGTAGTGAGCCTTTTGCCATGGTTTGTTTCTTCATAGCCAGAGCTACCATCCGGTAGCCCTTGATCCCCAATTCCGCAAACCGCTCTTCCCACGTTTTCTTATCTTTTTCTGTCACTTTTGATAACGCGAGGATAACTTCTGGAGCCCCACTGATGAAATCAATCACTTCTCCCTGCATCCCGATTTCTTCTTTGTGTTCGACTCCCTTACTTTTCTTGCCGATCTTATGTCTCGTCGCAATATATTTATACTTATGGTCAAAAGGAATCTCATCAACCCTCACAAACTCGGAGATAATGTGCATACCCACCCTTTTTTCCAAACGCAGGACCGCCCAATCCCTCATCGAGATCTCCAAGGGATCACGTAGATCGTTGCATAGGAGCGACCCCTCGATTATCCACTTCATCCTTTCTTTATCATGGACACCTTCATCCCTGATCTGCTCCTCGACACCTTCAGAAACATCGGTCACGGCACCTACCGCCGCCATCTTTCCCTCCGTGATCGTTCCGGTTTTGTCCAGACAGATCACCGAGACGCTCCCCAAAGTCTCCGCGGCGATCAGTCCTCGAACGACTGCCTTTCTCTTGAGGATCCGATTCATCCCCACTGCCAGGATGACGGTTAGTCCTACCACCAGACCCTCAGGTATTGCCGCCACCGCCAGTGCCACCGAAGTGTTCAGGAAAACAAGGAACGACTTACCGGTTACTACTCCGTAAACAAAGACCAAGAAGGCGACAGCCGAAACGATCAAGGCCAAGTACTCCGTCAGCCGATCCAGTCTTTTCTGAAGCGGAGTCCTGTCTGCCCCTCTTTCCCGCACTACTTTAGCGATCCCCCCCATTCTTGTCCGCGAACCGGTTCTCACGACAAGCATCTCGCCGACCCCTTTCTCCACGATCGTCCCGGTAAACCCCTTACTTTCACCGGCCACCTCATCGAAGAAGCCATTGTCCAGCGCGAAATCAGGGGACGCTTTCCAGGTCTTTTTCATTACCGGCATGCTTTCTCCGGTCAGGACCGCTTCGTTCAAATACATATCTTCTTCGGCGATCAGGAGTCCATCGGCCGGCACCTTCCAGCCAAGCGTTAGTTTGACCACGTCCCCGGGCACCAACAGATTGGCATTAATTTCCACCCATTCATCCGCCCGTTTCACTCTCGCTCTCGGCGTCAGTAGCTTCGACAAAGCCTCCATTGATTTCTCCGCCCGGTATTCCTGTCCAAACCCAAAAACCGTGTTGATCAAAACTGCAATTAGGATCACCGAAGCATCAATCGGGCTCCCAAGGAGAAAAGAAATCCCGCTGGCAACGAGTAGGATATATACCAAAGGCGACTTCACTTGGTTGACCAGGATCCGCACCCAGACTCTGCCCTCATCAACCCTGACCTCATTGGGTCCGTATCTTTGCCGTGCCTGTTCTGCTTCTTCTTCTGATAAGCCCTTCTTCCAATCCGCCATACCCATTCATCTTACGTGAAAGAGGTTCATTCTGTCACTGTCTACTTCCTCACTTTTCGTAGTGATGCTTTTCAGTTTTCGCCTTATACACCTCGACGACCATCGGCACTATTGATATCAGGATGATGGCAATGATCAGATATTCGAAGTTAGTTTTAAAGAACGGCAGATTGCCGAAGAAGAAACCAGTGAAAAGAAATAGGGAAACCCAAAGTGCTCCGCCCATGAAGTTAAAAAAGATAAAGTGCCTGTAATTCATCTTCGAGATCCCCGCCACAAAAGGGGCGAATGTTCTGACAATTGGGACAAAACGGGCCAGTACGATCGCCGCTCCGCCGTGTTTATCATAAAAAGCCTGCGCTTTCAGTAGATACGCCTTTTTCAAAAACCGATGCTGTCCTTCAAAAGCCGCCGGACCAACAAAATGACCGATCCAATAGTTGACCGTATCCCCGACAAAAGCCGCCGTTACCAGCAATACAAACAACCAGGCGACCGATAATGCTCCCCCGGCCGAAAGAGCGCCGGCAGCAAAAATAAGTGAGTCACCCGGCAAAAATGGTGTTACCACCAGCCCAGTCTCACAAAAGATCACCAGGAAAAGCAATCCGTATGACCAAACCCCAAAGTTATTGACGATCAGAACTAGGTTCTTATCAATGTGTAAAAAGTAATCGACGATTTGTTTCAAAATATTTGCCATAGGACGATTCTACTATTTTTGCATCTGTTCAACTTCCCTCATAGTGGTAACCCCGGAAAGGTCCTTGTCATCCCGGAACTTCACCAGCCGAGGAAAGCGCAGGGCTACACCGGCGGAGTGGACCGGACTTTTGGTGATCTCGTCTGCGGCTATCTCCACGATCAGTTTTGGACTCACCCAAACGTCAGCCGTGAGCGCCTCGGGAACCTCATATTCTTTTGGTTTTTCGGCTACGACCAGGTCATCCAATCTTTTCTTCAACTCACGAAATGCCTCATCAGACAAACCGGTGCCGATCTTGGCGATCGTCAGGATTGTTTCACCCTTACGCGTTCCCACCAGGAATGCCCCCAAGCCAAAACCGGCCCTTTTTCCCCTCCCACGGTAGTATCCCATTACCACTAGATCCAGGGTATCTGATAGCTTTCCCAGACTGCCTTCTTTTTCTTTGATCTTCACCCAATTCCACCCCTGCCTGCCGGGGAGATAATTGCCATCCCATTTCTTGATCACTGCTCCCTCAAAACCCTCTTTCAAAAATAGTTCGTGGTAGCCATGAAGCACTTTAGGATCGTTTGTTTTATATTTTTCATCCACCGCCACGATCTTATTTTTATGAACCGTTTCATCCAATATTTCCCTTCTTTTGAAATAAGGCAGTACCAAAAGGGTTTTTCCATTCTTAGCCAAGATATCGAAAGTGAAAAACCGTAAAGGCACCGCCGCCAAGGCCGCTTCAATACCATGTTTTCTTTTTCTCGTGATCGTCATCTGAAAAGGCATAATTTTATCCGTCTTTGGATCAATCCCCACCGCCTCACAGTCCAGCACTACCTCATTGCCGCTGATCCACTCCGGTAGTGAAGAAAGTTCCGGAAACATATGACTCGTCTCTTCCAGATTTCTGGTAAAGGTCTTGACCTTAGTTCCGTCAGCAAAACCGGACCTTTTGAAGTGGATCTGAACCCTCGTTCCGTCATATTTTCTCTCCGCCGCCACTTCACCCATTTTTTCGATGATTTCCACCGCGTGGTTCAGTCTTTGACACAACGCCGGAATCACCGGGACTCCGACTTCTACTTCGACATTAGAAAGGGCCTTGTCCAATCCCTTTTCCATGACCTTCTTGGCCAGGAGGCCTACATCAGGCAAGATCTGGTATGCCTCGTCCAATTTTTTTCTGGCTGATTTATCACCTTTACTGGCGACCGACAAAGCATCGAGTATTGTTTTATCCGAGAAGCCCAAACGCAAATGACCAAGGACCATTCTGGCTACAAACTTCGCCGAAAGTTGGTCCAGTTCCAAAAGGAGCTCGGCCAGCCCGGTGACCTTCTTTTCCTGACTGCCGGTTCCCCCATAACGAGCGATTATCAATAATTTTTCGTAAACTTCTCCCACCGTTAATTTTTTACCCTCGAAAAGATGTTCCGGCAATCCCGTCACCACTTCTCCCAAGTCTCCTTTTTTCTTAAAATCGGCTAGCACCCGTTCGCCGTCAATCTTGGCCAATTGACTGATTGCCCGAATGATCATTTTCCAGCCCAGGTTGAATTCTAACCCGGTATAAGCCGGGGCCAATCGTCCCATCAGCAAATAGACCCCGCCCTCGATTTCTTTTTCCGAAAGTTTTTTCAGCAGGACCACTACCTCATCTGTGATCGCCAATCTGGAGGAGATCTTTTCCAGTCTTTCCAAATGCTCCGCAAATTCAGTGAATAGCATCTTATTTACGAAGTATATACCTCGCCCCCTTAGTTTTCCCTTTCTTTTTGATCAGTTTCTTTTCTACCAAAGAGGTCAGGTCGCGGAGAATCGTATCATCGGAAACCATCGGCAGGACCGACCTGGCATCAGCCATTGTTAACTCTTCTTTCATTTCCAGCGCCTCCATCAAAGCAACTTGTCTTTCCGAAAGCGCGATCTGTTTGCCCAACTTGGTTTTCATCGCCATATCTACCGACAATCGGCGCACTCTTTCTTTCAGTTTAGAAAGTTCGATCGCCAAAGCGGCCGTGAAAAACTCGATCCAGTTGGTCAGATCGTCATGATTGTTCTCGACACTGGCAAGCGCCTCATAGTAACTGGTCAGGTTCTTATCAAAATATTCCTCGATCGAAAAGAAATGTTTAAAGTTATATCCTTCCGAAGCCAGGATAAGGAGCGCGAATGCCCGGGCCACCCGCCCGTTACCCTCGATGAAAGGGTGGATCCGTACCAATTCATAATGAGTCACCGCCGACTTGATCACCGGGTGGATCTCGGATGGGTTCGCGTTCGCAAGCCATCTCCAGAAATCCTCCATTTGGTACGGCACTTCCACCGGCAACGGCGGGCGCCCTACTACCTCACCATCAACCACCCCCCGAACTGTCACCGGCAAGACCCGGTAGGTTCCTAGTTGATGCGAAGGCAACAATTTTTCCGTCGTCAGCGAATGGATCTGCAGCAGCTCCTTCTCCCCGAATGGATAACCGCCTGTTTTCTTTCCCAAACGGGAGAGTTGATCAATAAACCGGATCACATTCCGATAATTGATCACCTCCTGCACATCCCGTTCGCGAGCCACGATCCCGCTTCGTTTCGCCACTTCTTCCGCCGACTCATCCCGGCCTGGATCTTCTTTGACGATTTTTTCTGCCTGATTCAGAGTTAGGTCATTTCCCCCTACATGCGTGCCGAAGTGTACTGTCCTGATCAGAGCAAGGGTGCATTCTCGATCACCTCGCGGGCCGCCTCGACCGCCCCGATATTGACTAAGATTTTATTGGTGATCGCGTAATTTGGCTTAAACATAGAAGAATATATATTCAATTATCGCGTAATCTGCGGGGAAAATCTAGTTTACTTCCTCGCCAAAAACCTTGGTCACTTCCTCAGCCAGATCATCAGCATTAAACATCATTCCGGTTTTCTCTCCCAGTCGCTCCGCCGCTCTTTTGGTCAAATAGATCGCCGCCCCTGCGGCCAGGATCGGCTCGTTTTTGGCCAAGAATCCAACCGTCAGACCAGCGATAACGTCCCCCACTGCT
>CAYQLI010000043.1:0-9132 GCA_964418355.1 uncultured Pseudomonadales bacterium
CAGCCTCGGCTCCGATCAACCTCCTCGCCGGCCTGATGACCCTCACCCCCGACGGCAAGGTGAATATCAATGGTGATCTGAGTGTCAATGGAAACATTGCCGCAAAAACCCTCCGCGTCTCCGAAGGACTCACGTCCAACACCGCCACCATCTCTGGCCAACTAGTTCTCGGTAAAGAATCATCACCCTCCGGCAAACTCTTCTCCCTCTTTAACGACCAAGGTGACCTCGTCGGCGCCATTGACGCCTCGGGTGCCGCCTCCTTCCAGAACCTGGCCACTAGCCAAGTCGTCACCAACGGCCTGATCATCGCGGGAGCGGCCAGCGAATCAGACACCGCGACCTCCTCCGCTTCGCTTTCCAGTAATGCCTCCATCGGTACCGGGATTATCAGTGCTGGTGCCACGGAAATCACCATCAACAACACCGCCGTGAAATCCGGTACCTATATCTACCTTACTCCCATCTCCGATTCGGCCAACCAGGTCCTCTATCTCAAGTCCAAACAGGAGGGAGTCGGCTTTGCCGTCTCCATCAACCAGCCTCTTGCCGCAGACCTCAAATTCAACTATTGGCTGATCCAAACACAGCCCTAAAACACTTTCTCCCGGTACTGCAGTGCTTCCGCGATATGGTTGGCCTCAATTTTTTCGGCTCCAATCAGGTCCGCGATCGTTCTGCCCACTTTGATCAACCGAAAATAGGCTCTCGCCGACAGATCGTATTTGGCCACCGCCAACGCCAACAATCTTTCTGCTTCACTACTCAAATTACCAAACTGTTTTACTTGTTTATTCTTCATCTGCGCGTTGGTAAACATCCCCGCCTGTTTCAATCTATCATTCTGTATCTTTCTAGCAACTTCTATCTCTTTTCTCATTTCTGCCGAGGTCTGTCGTCTCACCGCCTCCAAACTTTCCACTAATTTTTCAACCTCCACTGCCGGCACATTGACGCATAGGTCAATCCGGTCCAGGATCGGGCCCGAGATCTTCCGACGGTATCTCTCCACTTCCCGGGGACTACAGCGGCATTCCTTGCGCGGATGACCCAAATAGCCGCAGGGGCAGGGATTGACCGCCGCGACCAGCATAAACTGCGCCGGGAACTCGATTCGCTCTGCCGCACGGCTGATCACCACCATCCCATCTTCGAGCGGCTGACGCAATGCCTCCAAAATGTTGCGGGAGAACTCCGCCATCTCATCCAGAAAAAGTACTCCGAGGTGGGCCAAGCTGATCTCCCCCGGGATCGGGTGACTTCCGCCGCCGATCAAACCGGGTAGCGAAGTAGAGTGGTGGGGCGAGCGATAAGGCCGTCGCCGGATGATCGCCTCTCCCGGGCCAACCAAACCTGCCGCCGAGTAGATCGCCGTCACCGCCAAACCTTCCTCCTTATTAAGGATCGGCAAAATTGAAGGCAATGCCCGGGCCAACATCGTTTTACCCGACCCCGGCGGACCAGACATCAACAAATTATGTCCCCCGGCCGCGGCGATCATCAGCGCTCTTTTGGCCAATTCCTGTCCCGCAATTTCGGCTAGATCAAAATCATAACTCGCCGACTCGACCAGATCGGCGACGTCGATAGGCTTAAGCGGTTTTATCAATTTCTCTTTGCGCAAATGAAGGACTAACTCCTCAATATTCCGTACCGGAAAGACTTTGACTGCCTCAAAAACAGCCGCCTCATTTGCACATAGAATGGGTAAGAAGATAGTTCGCTTCGACCGATTAGCAAACTCTCCCGCCAACAATGCCCCCTTGGTGTGGCGTAAAGAACCGTCCAAAGACAGTTCACCATAATAGATCGCGGCAGCATCTTTCTCCTCCCACTCGAATGCCCCGCTGGCGACCAGAATCCCGAGAGCGATCGGTAGGTCATAAGCCGCTCCCCCTTTGGGAAGATCCGCCGGTGCCAGGTTGACCGTAATTTTCTTCGCCGGAAAATCAAAGCCGCTATTAACGAGCGCCGTTCTGACTCGCTCCCGACTCTCATCCACCGCCTTCGTCGGCAAGCCTACAATGTTGAAGGCCGGAAAACCTTTACTGGCTACATCGACCTCCACCATTACTTCCACCGTCGCCAAACCAAAAACCGCAACCGACCTAACTCGGGCAAGCATCTTGCCTCATCTTAGCACCTAACTCCCACTTACCGTTTCTTTCCTCGATCATTCCAGACAAATTCATTTCCGTTAGCACCACATTGATTCTCTCCACCCTCTCACGCAAAATTCTAACCATTTCATCGGTCGTTAAGGGTTCATTTTCCAGTAATTCCAGTATCCTTTGCGAGAAATTATTAGTCCTCTCGACACCAGCAAACATAACTAACTGCGTTGGTGTCTTTTGTAGTCCGTATGAACACAAAATATCTTCAGCAGACAACACCATTTTTGCCCTTCCCGCCGCGACTAACTGATTTGTACCGGCCGAAACTTTGCTCGTTATTGGCCCTGGGACCGCCAGGACAGATTTACCAAACTTCTGGGCCCAGGAAACCGTCACCATACTCCCCGACTTTGATGCCGCCTCCACCACCAGGACCGAGTCGGCCAGACCCGCCACGATCCGGTTCCTCTGCGGAAACGTCCACAGCTCCGGCCTCCTTTTCTCCCATTCAGACACCACCAAACCGCCCGAAGCAATAATTTTTTCCTGAATTTCCCGGTCCTCCCTGGCCAAACCAGCCCACCTGATCCCCCAGCCGAGCACCGCGATCGTCTTGCCGCCATACTTCAGACAGAGTTTGTGTGCCTCCTGGTCCACCCCATACATCATGCCCGATACTATTATTAGTCCCGCCTGCACCAGATCAGGCATTATTGTCTCCAGTACCCGTCGGCCATAATCGGTCATCCTCCGGCTCCCCACGATCGCCAGATATTTTGCCGAATCATTCAGCAAGGTTTCATCCCCCACGCACCAAATCTCCCTAATTGTCGGGGTGACCCGCTTCAGTCTTTCCGGCAAATCCTTCCTCTCCATACCCTTATGATACGAAAAAGACCCGCCATTTGGCGGGTCTTTGTTCGCAATTCACGCGTCCCAGCCGAGGATGGCTAGGGCGCTTTCATCACCAGAGGGAGGTAAATACACTTGTTGATATTGCAGTCAACAGGCGTGGGCGGGGGCTGCTGACAGGAACCGACGCACGGCAGATCAGTGGGCGCCGACGGTACTGTCGGCCCAGGCGTAAACGTCGGCAAGAGCGTCGGCGTTGTGGTAGGAAAGTAGGTCGGCGTCATAGTCGGGGTTACGGTGGGAGGCGCCATCGTCGGCGAAGCCGTCGGCGTGGCTGTTGGCGTTGGTTTCCAACGCGCGAAGTCCCAGCTTCCACTCCAACACTCCGATGAGAAATAGCCCCACCAAAGGTTGGTAGGCCCAGTGATTATTTGCCCAGGTTGAATATTGAAATCCGCCCGGACACCATCACTTCCGCTTGCGTGATATTCACCCCAAGAAATGTGGTCAAGAACAATTTCCGTCTCGTTTTTGAAAACGAGAGTCGGGCCAACGGACGTGTCTGTCAAAACCGCCGTGAATGTCGGTCCAGTGTAGGGCCGACCTTGCGGTTGACACCAACCGAGCCCCATTTCGTTTTCAAAGTCCCAAATGTTGAAGATGATATGGCTTGGAGTATAGTTTGGTGGAAGCGTTTCAGGATTGCTCCATTGGTAGTCAAATACTAGCCATTTCCACCCCTTAAAGTTCGTGATCCAAAACAGTTCGGTAGGAACATCTCCATTAAAACCAATATACGTCGGCATTTCTGGGGGTGGGTTATACGACAAAACAGTAATGCTGTATGGCCGGTCGTACTGCGCCTGGAACGTCGTTGTATTCGATCCGTCGCTTGGATCATATTTTTCTATACTGATTCCAAACGCGGGCAAGACCCCCGGAATTGCTGTCGCCGTTGGCCATGGGGTACTTGATGGCGTCAGAGTTGGTCCGCCACCCGGGGTGTCCGTGATGGACAACGCCTCAACCGAGGCTGTTTGGGGGAGCAGTGCGAGGAGGATGGCCACGAAGGCCACCCCGATGGCAACCGAGGTTACCGTGAGCAACTTCTTGGCCATGGAATCATCTCCTTTATTGAGTTAAGAGGCCTGAAAATCCTTCGACGGAATTGTCGAAGGGTCGAAGATCCTGAGTATTTCGAAGGACTTTCTGGGCCTCTCTTTTTCTCTGGTGAAATTGTGAATGTGCGAGAGTGTGACTTAGCTTCAGACTTCAGGCACAATTGGCCTTGATTTGAGGCTAAATTCTGCCCTCTTTATACCACAGTAGCCAGACAAAAGCAAGACTATAGGGTTAAAAGTATCTATTGACATGAGTACAAGAAAATCGGTACTCTTTAATAAGACCATGACCCACAAGAGACGTGCTCGATCAAAGAGAAAGGGTTTTATTTCCCAAGTTGTTCTGGTAATCCTCCTTATTGTCGTAGTCGGCCTCGCCTACTATTTATATAGAGTCACCCAGCCACGTACCGCAACCACCTCCATCGGCGTTAACGTTCCAAAGACCGAAATCCCAGCTGGAATCGTCAAAGCGCCCACCCCTTACCTCCTTCTGCCCCAAGGCAGACAGATATATACCATCGAAAGCGGCGCCGGCAATGAGCCGCGAGGCACCCGGATAATTGTTGATCCCCTCGACGCTCTAAAAGGCCAGCCACAGACGGTCTTTCTAGATGCGGAATATGATAAACCCATCGAATCAGTTAATGTCACTCTGATCATGGATAATCTGTCCAAAACTTACCCTCTTTCTATCTCAAGTGGCACAGCCACCAAAGGCACATGGAGCGGCACCTGGACCATCGAGGATGATCACGAAAAAAATTATGCCATGAAATTTGCTCTCAAATACAACGGTAAAGAAACGATCATCAACTTCCCCATCAGATGAGAACCTCTTCGAAAATCATCATCATCTTACTATTTGCTACTTGCTACCTGCTGTTAGCTACCAAATCCGCCTCCGCCATCTACTGTGATCCCCCTCTTTCCGGCGACTGGACCATCACCGCTCCTTGTGTCCTTTATGAAGATGTCAATGGCACGGCTCAGGGTGATATCACCCTCCAAACTGGTACCACCCTCACTATTCACAATGACAAGACCTTGGTTTGGTACCCAGGCCAGAAGATCACTATTCCCGATGGCGCCAGCATCATCATCAACAACACCGGCCAGATCAAACAGGCTTTTATTTGCACCAAAGAAAGTGGCACGGCTACCGGCTATGCTGAAGCCGATATCTCCACCGATCCAGACACAGGGGATCCTCTCTACCTTGGCTTAAAACAAACTTTTTCGTCCACCATCACTGACACTACCACCGATCCGGTCGCCTGGTGGAAATACGATGATGATACCGGCGAAACGGCCGTCGATTCTTCCGGTAACGGCATTACCGCCACCCTGGTCAACACACCCACTTGGATTACCGGCAAACTCGGTTATGCCCTCTCTCTCGCTTCCGCCAGTCAAGAGTACGCTACTGCCACCAACACACTCCTGAACAACATCACCGGCAACGACGCTGCCGGTAACCTTACCCTTTCCGCTTGGGTCTACCGCACCGGCGCGGGCAATACCTATGTCATCGGCAAAATTGGCGCCGTCGGCACCGGCGGTTTTGGTATGCTTATCGGCAACCAAGGTGAGGTCTACTGCCGCACCGACAACGGCACCACTTACCAGGATTCCTATACCGCCATCAGCAAAGTCCCAGCCTCTACTTGGACCCACCTCGCTGTCGTCAGAAACGGCACTTCTTGTCGCGTCTACGTCAACGCCACCGATAGCACCAGTACCGCCGCCAGCCACACTCTTTCCGGCAATACCAATGCTGTCCACGTTGGCGCCCGTTCCGGCGCCCCCCAAGATTACTTCCCTGGCTGGATTGACGACGTCAGGATCTACAACCGCGCCCTCACCGCTAGCGAAATCAGTACTATGTATAGCAGCAACTGTGCCGCAGGTTACAAACGCCGCGAAGATTTCCTCAGCAAAGACCTTGTCGATATGGGAACGACCGGCGCCACTGGTGCCCTCGCCGAGGTATACCTCTATCTCCTTAACCTCGGCATGGCCATCTATGACAATGCCACCCAAGCCCTTATAACAGCCAAACCAACCGGAACTGGTGGTTCTGTTGCCATCGAAGGGGACAATCTCGAGGTCTGCATCGGTGCCACCTGCACTCTCACACCCCCCGCCTGCGACGGAACCAATTGTGGCAACCTCATCATCGAAAACAAGCTCGGCATCGGTACTGGTAGTCCTGACTACACTCTGGAACTTTCCGGTGCTACCGCTCCCAAACTGGCCCTTACCGACACCGATCTGGCCCATGGCATCACCACCTATGCTCAAACGGACTCCTTCTTTGCCGTGGATCAGGTCACCGATAACGATGGCGGTGCCAGAGTCTGGGGTTTTAGTGATACCGCCGGTCAGAATCCTCTGCGTTTGGTCGGTGCTTTCGGCAGTACCGACCCGACCGATACTGTTCCGGCAGTCTGGGTGATCGGTGCTAAAAGGACCGGCACAACTCTGACGACACTTGGAGATGCAGAAACACTCTTTGCCGTCAGCAACAACGGTAATGACAAGGTCACCGTCCTCGGCAATGGCAACACCGGCATCGGCAAAACTCCAGGCACAACTCTGGATGTGGCCGGAGTTATCAGGGCATATACCAGCGGGGCGACTGGATATGTATCCTTGACCAACGGAACCGCTGCCGCCGCCGGATATGTGAGTTGGTATCGGCCGGACTCCACCACCCGTATCGCCTACCTGGGTTGGAATGGCGGAGGCGCCAACAATCTCGGCCTAAACCTGGAAAACTCAGCTAATTTCAACATCAATGGCGGCAGTGTCAGCATCGGCCTGCAAAATCCCACCGCCGGGTTCGGTCTCGAAAGCGCCACTCCCATCCGGGTTACCGGCAGCAGTCAGTTTGCCCAAAGTGACAATACTAACACCGCTTACAATACCGCCCCGATCCAACTGCGTGAAGCTCAGTTTGGTGGCACCTCCGGCTACAAAGCTCCCCGTCTGGCTTTTTCTTCTCATCCTGGTCAGGTCGATATCGGCGCCCAAATCAGTATCGATGCTTCGGGCAAGATCCTCATCTTAGACAAACCCGGTACCGGCTACGCCAACCTCATTTCCAGCATCCACTACGCCAACAGCAGTTTTCGCGTTACCAACGACAGCAGTACCATCATGGACGGCAACCAGTTCTACTGTAATAACGCAGGCAATTGTCACTTCAACTATTCCGGTACCGGTACCACCAACTTCAGCAGTTCCCAAAACACCATCATCGGCACCGGCGGCGGCAATCTCGGCATCGGCGTTTCTCCTTCTTACAAGCTCGATGTTAGCGGCAATGCCAACATCACTGGCGGTCTGGATATGACCCAGAATACACGTCTCACTATCGGTAGTGCCGCTTATCTAAGCTCCGGTGGTAATTACGTCAACCTCGCCACCAACGAATACTACAACGGCTCCGCTTGGGTGGCAAATGGAAGAGCCGGAGTCCTCTTCCAGTTACATAGTGACATCAACCAGGCCAGAGTTTATGGCCATAATGGCGCCGGCACAAACACTACCTGGGCTACCGCCGCCGGCACCGGCGGCTGGACAGCCGGCTCCTCCAGGCAGTTCAAGCAAAATATCGAAGAATTGACTAACAAAGACTACCAGAAACTTCGAGATCAATTCTTCAACACTTCTCTCTTCTCCTACAATCGGAAGGACAAACCCAACGAACCCGAGGTCGGCTTCATTGCCGAAGAAGCCCCCGACTACATTCTCGATAGCAGTGACAAGACCCAGGTTACTCTCATGAAAGGTGTTGGCTACTTGGCTACAGTCACCAAAGGACAAGGTCAAGAGATAGCTGGTCAGCAGGAACAAATAGAATCTCTGGAAAAAATCGTCGAAAAACTTCAGAATGAAATTAACTCTCTTAAAAATATCTCCGCCAAATGAATAAAACAAAAAGTCTAACATCCCTGATCATCTTCTTTGTTCTCCCGTTCTTTCTGGTTAGACCAGTCTTGGCCACCAACAACATCATCCGCGTCATCCAAGACAATCTCCAGGTCTGTACTGCCGGCGCTTGCACTCTCACTCCCCCCTCATGTACGTCACCTAGCTATTCCGACTGCGGCAACCTCATCATCGAAAACAAATTAGGCATCGGGACTGGTAGTCCTGACTACACTCTGGAACTTTCCGGTGCTACCGCTCCCAAACTGGCCCTTACCGACACCGATCTGGCCCATGGCATCACCACCTATGCTCAAACGGACTCCTTCTTTGCCGTGGATCAGGTCACCGATAACGATGGCGGTGCCAGAGTCTGGGGTTTTAGTGATACCGCCGGTCAGAATCCTCTGCGTTTGGTCGGTGCTTTCGGCAGTACCGACCCGACCGATACTGTTCCGGCAGTCTGGGTGATCGGTGCTAAAAGGACCGGCACAACTCTGACGACACTTGGAGATGCAGAAACACTCTTTGCCGTCAGCAACAACGGTAATGACAAGGTCACCGTCCTCGGCAATGGCAACACCGGCATCGGCAAAACTCCAGGCACAACTCTGGATGTGGCCGGAGTTATCAGGGCATATACCAGCGGGGCGACTGGATATGTATCCTTGACCAACGGAACCGCTGCCGCCGCCGGATATGTGAGTTGGTATCGGCCGGACTCCACCACCCGTATCGCCTACCTGGGTTGGAATGGCGGAGGCGCCAACAATCTCGGCCTAAACCTGGAAAACTCAGCTAATTTCAACATCAATGGCGGCAGTGTCAGCATCGGCCTGCAAAATCCCACCGCCGGGTTCGGTCTCGAAAGCGCCACTCCCATCCGGGTTACCGGCAGCAGTCAGTTTGCCCAAAGTGACAATACTAACACCGCTTACAATACCGCCCCGATCCAACTGCGTGAAGCCCAGTATGGCGCCACCGGCGGCTATCTCCCCCCCCGCATTTCCTTCCACTGGGGCGGCGTCGTCGCCTCCCAGATTGGTATCGAAAGTACCGGCAGGCTTGCCATTCTAAACAATCCCGGCACCGGCTACGAAAATCTCATC
>CAYQLI010000044.1:0-7466 GCA_964418355.1 uncultured Pseudomonadales bacterium
TCCCGGTTACCATCCCCTCCCTTCGCTCAGCCAAAAAAATGCAGGACCTCAAACCCCATCTCGACAAACTCAAAGAAAAGCACAAAGACAAACAAAAACTTCAGCTCGCCCAGCTCGAACTCTACAAACAGCACGGGATCAATCCCGCCGCCGGTTGTCTCCCTCAAGTCGCTCAGCTTCTGGTTTTGATCGCTCTTTACCAGGTTTTTATCAAATTCATTAGTGCGGGTCAATTCAATGGCCAAAGTCTAAATCTAAACTTCTTCTGGTTAAATTTAGGCAAACCTGACCAGTATTATGTCTTGCCTATCCTGGCAGGTCTGACTCAATTGATTTTCTCCTTTATGATGACTTCCGGCCTCGAGGGACATCTCAAAGCGCCAAAAAATAAAGATGAGAAACAAAAAGAAGAAGATAGCCTTGAGATGGCCCAAAGTATGTCGCAGCAAATGGTTTTCATCATGCCGGCAATGACCGTCCTCATCTCCCTCAAGTTCCCCTCCGGCCTCGCCCTTTATTGGGTAGTCACCACCATCTTCTCTCTCGTCCAGCAGTATCTAGTCAGTGGCCTGGGAGGCCTAAGACCTGTCTTGGCGAGACTGCGTATTATCAAATCAATATAAATTTAATGGCCGACCAAAAGATTCAAAAACTAGTCGAAAATGTCCTTTCTCTTTTAGAACTCGCTCCCGACCAATATTCGGTTGAGATCGAAGGCGAGGATCAGGTGAAGGTTGGTATTCAGCTTCCCGAGGATGAAACCGGTATCTACATCGGTCACCACGGTGAGGGTCTGACCGCTCTCCAGCTCATCCTGTCCCTGATGATCAGTCAGCGTACTGGCACCTGGTATCGCGTCTCCGTGAATATTAATGATTACCAGGAAAGGCGTGAAGATTCTCTCCGCCACCTCGCCGAGACCGCAGCTAATCAAGCCCTCTCCCTAAACCAGGAAGTCGTTTTGGGGAACCTATCTTCCTATGAACGTCGGATCGTCCATCTCCATCTAGAAAGCTTCCCCGGTGTCACCACCGAATCTCGCGGCGAACCTCCCTTGCGCCAACTCCTCGTCATCCCCAAAGAGAAATAATCTCACTTACATAATTTGAACACGGTTGGTTTCACACTGAGTGAGGTGATTAAATTAGGATTTGTATTGAATTTATTGTTATACTTGGTAAAGGAGGAAGACAGAAATGGTCAACGAAACTAAGCTAAGGAACTTAATTTTGCATTTTGTAACGAAGATAACGCCTGAAAATTTAGGGAAAACTAAGTTGTTCAAGCTGATATTTTTCGTGGATTTATATGCTTCAGAGAAGTTGGGAAGGCTAATAACTGGTGATGTTTATCTTAAATACCCCATGGGCCCCATCCCGAAATCTGCATCTGGTGTAATA
Source organism: uncultured Pseudomonadales bacterium (assembly GCA_964418355.1). Classification (GTDB taxonomy): domain Bacteria; phylum Patescibacteriota; class Microgenomatia; order UBA1400; family MFAQ01; genus 2-01-FULL-50-23. Next base: position 1,401 of record CAYQLI010000044.1, read on the forward strand.
CGAAAGATGAATGAAGCGGGTCAGATGAAAGTGTCTGAAGAGCTTAAGAATGGTTTCTTTATTACTACATATAAACCATTGGTAGAGCCAGATATGAACGTGTTCCCCTCCGACGAAATAGAGATTATCGGAACTGTGTTGAAGGATCTTGGTGGAAAATCTAGAGGGTTTCTAATAAACCTATCTCACAAGAGAGAAGAATGGATTAAACCAGATTTTTTTGAAGAAGTAGTCTTTACTAAGGGCGATGTCCCATCGCATGAAATATTCATTAAGGAATATGGGAATGACATGCGTGCTCTTTCTTCTGAATGAGAGATTTGTGTATCGGCTTAAAAGATAATTTTGTACCTTTTTATCAAAGGGTTTACAAAGATCTAGACCCAGAACCAATTACAGACTTAACGGAAACCGCTATTGAGGAGTTGGTTGGGATAATACACAGTGTTGAAATAGGTTTTTTGGAAGGACCATATCAATATAAGGTATCAGCGATCATTGTAAATACTGCAACTCGTCAAATTTTACAAAATGGGAACAAAAGGCTCTCTTTAATTCTTGGTTATTATTGTGCACATTGGTTTGGATATTCTATGATTCTTCTTGACGGAACTTTTCCTCAACACATAAAAACTATCGTTTCAGATGTAGAACGCGCTTCACATAAACAAAAGGATAAAATTAGGCTAAGTGCGATCGAGGCTTTGGCAAATGAGATTGTTGATTATTCAGTGCCTCACACTAGCTCTGAACCGCCTGACAATGGTTGGCTGAGTAAATTTATAAAGACCATAAAAGGTAAGATTTAGAAATTCCCTTTATCGTTATGTGTACACTCCGAACCACAAGGAAGTTCGGGTACAATCTTCTGTAGTGGTCAAACGAATTGTCCTTTTTCTTGTGGTATTTTTTCTACCCTTCCAACTCGGCTACCATTTTTGGCTGCCGGAAACCTACGTTAAGAGTTTTAGAATTGATTACCTCGCCCCTACTCTTTATCTCACCGATATTTTTATCCTTCTCTTCTTAGTTCTAAATCACAAAATCATTCTCGATACAGTTCGCAGTTTTCTAAGTTCCCTTCCTGGCTGGATCTTTGTCTTCTTGATTATCCTAAATCTCTGGACTTCCTCATTCAGTTCGGTTACCGCATTCGCCTGGCTGAAGATGATCGAATATCTCCTGCTTCTGATTGTCCTTTCCAAAACTGAGAAACTGGGCGAAAAGATCGTCACGCCATTTTCCCTTTCCCTGGGCATCATTATTCTTCTGGCGGTCGTCCAATTCGTCACACAGTCCTCTGTAGGCGGACCATTCTATCTCTTAGGAGAACGTCCCCTCTCTCTCGCTTTACCAAATATCGCGAAGGTAAGTCACCTCCTCCCCGCCCTGCCGGAACAAATCCTAAGGCCCTACTCCACCTTTTCTCACCCGAATTCACTGGCCGGTTTCCTACTCGTCTCCTTTGTCATCCTTTCTTTGACCATAAAGAAAAAAACCGCCAAAGTACCCTTGGCTCTGACGATCCTGCTAACTTTTTCAAAGGCAGCCCTGTTTTCATTTGTGGTCATCGAGGTGATGGAATTCGGTTTGATCCAGAGTATCTTTGTTAGCCTCGCCCTTTCCCTGGCTCCTCTGGCGAAAGACTTAGTCTTTATTCCCTCCTGGCTGGCCCAATCATTTTCGGCGCGCCACTACCTCCTCCTCCCTTCCGTAAAAATCATTGCTGACCGATTCTTTCTCGGAGTTGGTCTTAGACAGTTCATTCCAAACCTATCGAACTATTTACCAGGAAACCAGCTCTCCTATCTCACCCTCCAGCCGGTCCACAATACCTTCCTGCTTATGTTGGCTGAATTCGGTCTGGTTGGAATTATTCTGGCAGTAGTGGTCTTTTGGTCACCCCTGGCCAAAATTATCAAAAACAAAAAAACACGGCCTTACCTTACCGACCTAGCCGGCATAATCCTGATGACTGGTTCATTGGACCATTACTGGTGGACGTTACCCCAAAACCAACTTATAATCGTCCTCACTCTTGCCCTGATAATCAACAAACACAATGAACTATCCGGAGATCATCATTAATACCGACGGCGGTGCCCGAGGCAATCCAGGACCGGCAGCTATCGGTATCGTCGCTCAAACTCCGACCGGTCAGACCCTCTTTGAACTTTCGGAATACCTCGGCGTCCAAACCAACAATGTCGCCGAATATACTGCCGTAATCCACGCTCTGGATCACCTGAAGGAACACGAGATCGTCGCTGAAAAAATCACCTTTATCCTCGACTCAGAACTTATCGTCAGACAGATCCTGGGTCAATACCGGGTTAAGGAAGCCCACCTCCAAGTCCTTAATCAAAAAGTGAAAGAACTGATCTCTGATCTAAAAAGAGAACGAGGATTGAAAACTATCAACTTCCTTAATGTTCTCCGAGCCAAGAATAAACGCGCCGACCAACTAGTCAATCAAGCCCTCGATACTCACCAGTAATTTTTTCTCGCTCTCCTATCATATTTCAGCTGAACTCCAATGGGGTATAACCTCTGTGGATAACCAACGACGAAGGCACGCCCAAGATTTTCATGTGAGGCGTACGAACAAAAAACAACCAAAACGATATTAACAGCAAAGCTAAACGGTAGTAGAAAACCCCAAGGAAAAAAAGTAAGAACGGAAAAACAGGACGCAAGTAAAGAAAAATAAAACCCACTCGGTTGGTATACTTAAACTAGAATGTCTTCTGCTTTAGCGTCGGTGTATTTATCTGGCAATAATCTTCCCTTACTAGGAGAGATTGGGAAGTGTTTAAAGAAAAACAACCTTCGGATCGAAAATAAAAAAGCGAGCGAGTCCGATTACCGCCTTCTTTTCTTCGATGTAAGCGACCCTGTGGATAACTTTAGTAAAACTATTATGGAGGAATTAGATGATCTTGCAGGCTATTCTGGAAAAGTCTGTCTGGTCCTCGCTAGTAATGACGCCAACGACGACCCACGTGCAGATAATCTTCAGTCAGTAATTCAGACATATCTCTCAAACCGGAAAAATAATCTGCGTTTGATTCTTACCCGAGACCTTTTCCAGGAAGAAGGTGCCGGTCCTCTTGATCAGTTTGAAAATCGGCTTTGCCAGATAGCCAAGATTGGTGTCATCAACGCGACTGCAGATGGATCGGTAAAGTACCACCCAACTTCACTGAATGACCTTTGTGACCTGATCATTAAAAGCTTGTTTATTACCAGTACTGCCGGTCAAACATTTGTCGCGGTATCAGAAGAGCTTACTGACCTAGAACTAGCCTATCTTCTCAAAAAGACACTAGAAAAAGTAAATCTCAACTTAGAAATTAATTTAAACGGAAAAGAAAAGCGCGAGTCAGAGGATCTCATGGATCGCTCGATCCAGACCCAGGCACTCCTTAATTGGATACCCAAAACAAATTTCTCTGATGTCATCTCTTTGATCATTGGTCGCTGTCAGAATCAAGATGAGGAAAGCGAATGGGCAGTCAGCCACCAAAAAGAAAACAAACCAAGTCTTCATAAACTCGAACCGATTACATCAACCAAAAAGAAAACCAACTGGTCGTCAATAACACCGCTTTTAGGATTCATAAAGAAATTTACAAAACGTCAGTCGCACGATGGGGAGACAAATCTTCACGAAAAGGAAAAAAATGTTGCCGTGAGGACGGCTGTTATTGTTCTGGTGGGAATCATTAGTTTAGCCATCCTGCCGGTCATAGTCAGTTTTGCCAGCCTCTATTTCTCTACCACACAAACATACCAGGCCTTCCAGGAGATCAGGGTTGGCCACGAAAAAGAAGCCCGCGCACAGCTAAATCGTGCCAAGTTGTTTCACACCGTTACTACTTCAACCTTTCGGTCAATTATTCCGATAGGGAATCTGGTTGCCAAAGACATGACCAACAAGACCAATGACTACCTTCTCATTCTCGGTCATGGGCAGTCCCTGTTGGACTCGGTCCTTGAGACCTATTCCCTTGGTGACCAACTTTACCGTGGTCTACTCGGTAAACAGTCAGTTGACACCAAAACTTTAGTCGCGGCCCTAAGAGTAAATTTAGTTTCAATCTCTGAGCGTCTCTCCCAAGTTGAACTTTTGCTTGGACAGGTAGAACTGCCCTTTGGCTTTGCCGATCGGATCAACCGCTCGTCAGTTGATCAATCAATCAACCTACTAAAGTCACAGATCAACCTTGCCATACCTATCCTGGATCTTCTTGATAAGGTTGGTAGCAACCAGGGGGTGCAACGGTATCTCATGGTTATTCAAGATACGAATGAACTTCGGCCCACCGGAGGCTTCATCAGCACTTATGGCATCTTCACCCTGGATCAGGGTAAGGTGATCAATTTCCAAATAGATTCCTCACTTTCGCTGGACCGGCTTATCGAGGGAAAGATTGAACCTCCGGGAATTGTGAAACAACTTCTAGGTCAATCAAATTGGAGTTTTCATGACAGTAACCTGGATGCTGATTTTAATAACAGCGCTAGACAAATGTCCTGGTTCTATCAACGCTTTAAAAATGTCACTGTTGATGGGGTCATAGGTATAAACTTAAATCTTCTTCGCTTCATGCTCGAGCAAATCGGGCCGGTTTCCCTGGCCGATGGACAAACCGTCAGTGTGGACAATCTCCTGGTCCTGGCCAGTAACCCAACAGCCAGTAAAGGTCTCGATGTCATCACTGCCTTGACCCAAACCCTTGGTCAGAAACTAGTGAACGCCGAAATAAGTTTTGCTCACCTGAGTCGGTCCCTTCTCAAAGCGATTGCCTATAACGAGATCAATGCCTGGTTTAGTGCACCGGCTTTGGAATCTCTTGCCGATGTTGGCGGTATTAGCGGCCGAATCAAAGCTCAAGACTGTCATGCTCAGCTGGCTTCCCTAAAATGCAGGGCAGACACAATCTACCTAAATGAAAGTAATATGAGCATCAATAAACTGAACTTTTACCTGAGAAGGAATCAGAACCTTACTGTCGAGATCGGGGAGACTGGGATCGTCAATTACCATCTGGGTTACGACTATACTTACCCGGTTCCGGCGCCCATAAATCTGGGTGGCCTCTACAAGGCTTATTATCAATTATATCTACCCTCCTCATCCCAAAATATCAGCCTCGTACTCGATGGTCAGGCCATGGATCTGGCTACCTTGATTCAAACATCACTTTCCGGTCTGACGAAGATCGAATTTTCTGCCGGACTTTCCACTAATCAACCACACCGTCTCGAGATCCGTTTCACCTCACCGAATGTATTGGACGTCAAGAAACAGCTTATTCCCTACACCCTGGCGCTACTAAAACAGCCAGGTACTTTAACCGATACCCTCACCGTCAAATTTCATTACCCCAAAAATTTTAGTGCCAGAAACATGACCCTGCCCCTGAAACAAACTGGAGCTTCCGAACTGGTTTTTCAGACCAACCAGATCAGTCAGGAAAACCTCGGTATTATTTTTAAGAATGAAGCCCTCTAATTTCCATCTAGGCTGAATTCGTGTTAAAATAGCGCTCATGACGAAAATCACCTTATCACTTGAGCCGCGTAAAATTACCGGTAAAAAAGTCAAAACCCTCAGAAAACAGGGAATCATCCCTGCTAATATTTTTGGCAACAAAGTCGCCAGTCAAGCCGTCCAAGTAAAAGGAACTGCCTTCCGACCGGTTTATAACCAAGCCGGTGAAACTCAGGTCGTCTATGTCAAGGTTCAAGGTGAGACCGAGGAACGTCCCGTCATGTTCACCAACGTCCAGGTTGACCCAATGACCGATGAGACCATTCATATCGATCTCCGCCAGGTCAACCTCAAGGAAAAGATCACCGCGAACGTCCCAGTCGAACTGGTAGGTGAATCTCCGGCCGTCAGAGATCTGCAAGCCTCTCTTATCATCAGCCTCGACGAGATCGAGGTTGAGGCACTTCCGGCTGACCTACCTGAAAACGTCACCATTGATGTCAGTAACCTAAAGAATGTTGGGGATGTCATCAAGGTTGCCGATCTAAACATTGATCGTACGAAGATCG
>CAYQLI010000044.1:7476-8698 GCA_964418355.1 uncultured Pseudomonadales bacterium
GAAGTACTCGACGATCCTGAAACTGTCGTCGTCTCAGTGGCTGAGCAACAGAAAGAAGAAGTTATCGCTGCCCCCGTTGTGACCGAGATCATCGGTGAAGCTCCCGCCGAAGGGGGAGAAGTCAAACCAGAAGAAGGCAAAAAAGAAGAAGCTCCCGCCAAAGCTCCAGCCAAGGAAAAATAATTATCGAGTCAGTTCCTTTTCAGCACGAATAATTGACTCCGACTTCACTTTCTCCCCGAGTCCCGATAACTCTCTCAATCGGTCTTCGACAGTCTCTGTTTTGATTTGGGGTAGGGAAGTCTGACTCCCGAGAATCGTCTTTCGCTCATCCCACGACAAACTGAAAAGTCCGATCACTACCATCGAGAGGAGTAACAGAGAAGGCAATAAATGGAGCAGCGAAATTAAAATCGGGGAAGTGTATTTTTTCTGAGCTCGAGGCATCATACTATCTTAACACCAAAACAATCAGTTTCAGTGTAAAATTTCACTATCGATGATCAAAGATAAAACAATCAGCGCTATCATCAAGAAGATTCAATCTTCGGAGAACATCCTGATTCCGGTTTCCGGCCGTTTGGATGCTGACGGCGTCGGCTCGGCCCTTGCTCTGACCCTAAAACTAAAGGAAATGGGGAAACTCGTGACTGTTATTTGTGACAGTAAATTAAGCTATCCCTACGATCAGTTTCCTGGTGCCCAGTATGTTCAGACCGTTGATATTGCCACTTATAAACCAGAAAATATCGACCTGATTATCGTGACCGACACGGGTAGCCCTGAAAAACTCCTGCGCGACAGCCGTCCGGTCGAACCGGTCAATTGGTTAAAGGATTTTTTTGTTATCAATATTGATCATCACGAGAATACCAACTTCGGTCAGATCAATTTTTTAAGGGATACTAAAATTGCCACTTCCACCACCTCGATCCTCCTCGATGTTCTTGAGCCGCTCGGAGTAAACTCGGAGATCGCCACCCTCCTTTATGCCGGGCTAGCCGACGACTCGATCTTTTATCAGACCGCCGAAACCTCCTCCCGGTCCTTCAAAACGGGCGCCCGCCTATATGATCTCGGCGCCAACTTGATCCTGGTTCGCATCTGGCTCCAGTCATTTGACCGGGAAACTTTTAATGCCATTGCCGATCTGGCCAACCGGATTCAGGTTCACCCGGAAATTCCTTATACCTATTTGGAAATTCCTTATGCCCTCCACCAA
>CAYQLI010000045.1:0-8515 GCA_964418355.1 uncultured Pseudomonadales bacterium
TCGTCGCCGCACTATCGAGATAGACTAACGGTACACCACCAATCTTTCGAGAAAGAATCGGGAAATCTCCTCTGACTTTTCTTACATCAAACATATCAATATTCTACCGCCTTTATTTTACTTTTCACCATCGGGTCTTCAATTTTATCCACTACCTGGTTCAAAAATCCGGTTACGATCAATTTTTCTGCCCCGGCCAAGTTTATACCTCTACTCGTCAGGTAAAATATTTCCTCTTCGTCAATTTTCCCCACCGTGGCCGCATGAGACGCCTTCACCTCATTGGCCTCGATCTCCAGTTTTGGTTCTGCCACCGCCTGGCTTTTCGCATCCAGCAATAACAATCTCATTTCGAGAAAATCATCCACCCCATTCGCCCCCTTATCAATCTTGATCATCCCCTCCACTTGGATTCGCGCACCATTCTTGGCGACCCCGCGTACCATCACCCGTCCGAAGGTCTTCCCCACTTTGTGATCCACCAGTACTTTTAGATAATAATCTCCGGGCTGATCCGCGATCACCAGGCCCAAGACTTCTACTTCTTCCCCTTCTTTGCCAAAACCCACCACCAATTCTTTCCTCCCCGGTTTATCCAGTATTACTACTTTTTGAGTTTTCATCCCACACTCCCTTCCATCTCCAGCTCCACCAAACGATTCATCTCAACGGCATATTCCAACGGGATCTGTTTCATTATCGGTTCCAGAAAGCCATTGACGATCATCGCTTCTGCTTCGTGTTCCGGTAAACCCCGGCTCATCAGGTAAAACAGTTGATCCTCGCCCACCTTACTGACTGTTGCCTCATGTTCCAACGACACTTCATTTTCCAGGATAATGTTGGTCGGGTAGGTATCCGAGCGGCTGAGGGAGTCCAGGATCAAGGCATCACAGACCACTTTGCTTCTCGCCCCTTTTGCCCCTTTATTTATCTTCACCAGTCCCCGATAGGTCGCCCTGCCGCCATTCTTACTTATTGACTTACTGATGATCTGGCTGGTCGTTTCCGGCGCCAGGTGGATCATCTTTGCCCCGGCATCCTGATGTTGTCCCGACCCGGCCATCGCGATCGAGAGTGTCTCTCCCCTGGCTTTTCGCCCTGCGAGAATACAAGCCGGATACTTCATTGTCAGCCGACTCCCCAGATTACCATCAATCCAACGCATTTCTCCTTCCTCCTCCACATATGCCCGCTTCGTTACCAGGTTATAAACATTTTTATACCAATTCTGGACCGTGGTGTACTGGACCCGCGCCCCCTTCTTCACAATGATCTCCACTACCGCCGAATGCAGTGAGCCGGAAGAATAGGCCGGGGCAGAGCAGCCCTCAACATAATGGACTTTGCTTCCCTCGTCGGCAATGATCAAGGTTCTCTCAAACTGACCGGCATTTTCCGCATTGATCCGAAAATATGCCTGTAAAGGCAATTCAACGTCTACGTTCTTGGGCACATAAATAAAGGATCCTCCCGACCAAACCGCACTATTCAACGCCGCCAGCTTATTGTCAGCCAGAGGCACGATCGTCGCAAAATATTGTTTTACCAATTCCGGATATTTGGCCAAGCCATCATCCATTCCCAGAAACACCACTCCTTTCGCAGATAGGCTTTTTCGTAAAGAGCCATATACCACCTCACTGTCGTATTGTGCTTTCACCCCGGCCAGCATCTCCCGCTCGGCTTGCGGCACTCCGATCTTGTCAAAAGTTTTTTTGATCGCATCCGGCACCTCTTCCCAGGTTTTGCTTGTCCCCTTGGTCGGTGCCAGATAGTAATAGATTTCGTTCCAGTTGATTGTTGAGAGGTCACCACCAAAGTTCGGCATCGGCATCATTTCATACAATCCAAAGGCACGAAGCCGCAGTTCCCTCATCCAATCCGGTTCGTTTTTTCGTTTCGAAAGATCCGCCACCATCTGAGCCGTCAGACCCCGCTCCGATTTATAGGCATAGGTGATCTCATCATGATGCCCCAGCTGATACGACTCGGTCAAAGTCTTTACCGCCTGCTGATCCAGCTTAACGATTTTGGCAAACCTACTCATATTGTTTGTAGCCCGACCGCTCTAACTCTTCGACCAATTCCATACCGCCTTCTTTGGCTATTTTCCCCTGCTTCATCACGAGCACCCGATCCGGTTTCAAGTATGACAACAGTCTTTGGTAGTGGGTGATCACCAGTATCCCCGTCTTTTTTTTCTTCGCCATATAACTGGCTCCTTCTGCCACTATTTTCAGGGCGTCAATATCCAGACCGGAGTCGGTTTCATCCAAGATGGCATATTTCGGCGACAAGATCCTCATCTGCAGGATCTCCATTTTTTTCTTCTCTCCCCCGGAAAAACCTTCATTCAAACTCCGTTTCAACAATTCTTCACTGATGGCCAACTCAACCGCCTCCGTCTCGATCTTCTTCTTCAGATCTAAAGCGGTGATCTTCTCTCCACGGGAACGCAGCGCCGCCAAGAGTGCCTCCCGGACACTTACCCCCGGGATCGAGACTGGGTACTGGAGTGCTAGAAACAGTCCTGCTTTTGCCCTTTCATCTGGAGTGGATTGGGTGACTTCCTTATCATTCAGTCTCAATCTACCGCCAACGATCTGATAATGAGGATGCCCCATCAGACTGTAAGCCAAAGTTGACTTTCCCGAGCCGTTCGGTCCCATCAGAGCCACCACCTCTCCCGGTTTGACCGAAAAATCAATACCCTTTAGTATTTCCTTACCTTCAATCTCAACCTTTAAACCCTTGATTTCAAAAGCCATATTACTTCGCTTTTTTCTTGTTTATCCCGATATTAACTCCGATCAGGTCGGCCAAGGTATATTTCTCCAGCATTTTGCCCATTTGATAAGAAAAGCGTAACATAAAACCCTTTTGCCAGCAGTGATCTTCGATCGGACACTTTCCGGGTTTATTGACACAAGCAACCGGCGCCAGATCTCCATCAATCGCTTCCAAGATGGTTTTTAAGCCAAGATCTTGAGGTTGAGCCACGAGAGTGTAACCCCCTCCCCTTCCTTCTTTGGAGGTCAAAAAGCCTGCTTGGACCATCCTGTTGGCGATCTGAGCCATAAACGCCTTCGGTAAACCCTTGGCTGAAAGCTCGGTCAGACTGACACGACCATTCTTCCCGCGAGCGGCTAATAGTGATAACATAGACATGCCATAATCGGCTTTCTTAGTTAGGTTAAAGGTTGCCATTTTTCTGATTGTTTGTAATTTGAACCCAAAAAGGGATAACATTGACTATTTTAGTCAAAGTTTAGCCACAGCGCAAGTGGGTAAAATATTATAGGAAATTCCGTTTCCACTAAAAAAGGCCCATCTGAAGCTCCGGCTTCCCTTCTATCTTCGGATATTCAAAGTTGACTTCCACCTCCCGGATCTCATTCCATTTATCCTTATATTTCAGTTTGCCGTTTTTGACTGCGTATTTATAAACATCCGTCGTGACTACCACATCCATTTCGCAGTACTTCCGTAGTTTGGCCATACTTTCCGGGTCCTGGCTTTTCCAGTACTTTACCGCATTCAATCCGTCATCAATTTTGGTGTAGCCGAGGGTCTCCTTGGCAATCGCATCCAAAGAAAGCCGGTGCCCCAACACATTTCTGACCTTATCGAGAATATCAAAATGAGGCAGTCCGAAGATATTTCTAGGTGCAAAGATCGGCGCCAAAGCTGGCACATCAAACCCCAGGGAATTGAAGCCGATGATCCGATTCGCCTCCCCAAACCATTGCCAAAGTTCCTCGAATCCAAACTCTCCCCCGTCAATATTTTTTGCCCCGGGATTCCAAAAACTTTTCATCTCCCCCCTGATTTCTTTTCCCAGATCATCTATTTCCCGCTTATAAGCAGAGACGATTGACACTCCTAGCTCACCCGGCTCACTCGCCCCGTTATCCCCAAACAAACTCATTGTCTCAATATCAAAGATTACTTCGATCATGAATTACGATTCTATCAAATTCAGCTACAGTTCCACAATTTGATTCGTCTTCAGCAAAATAATAACCTATATATGTTATAATCAGGTCGCCGATTCAGACTGATCGCAGTCTAAAATTGACAAAAACTTTGCACCTTGACAGCTTCTCCGTTGGCCGTAGTGAGGACATTTCGTGTCTTCATCGCAGCCAATGGAGAAAATGGAGATAATCATGAAAAAGAACTTCTGGCGGCTCCTCGCCGCCCTCATCGTCGTAAGCCTCGCCCTAGCCGCCTGCGGCGGCGCCAATCCGGCCAAAGTTTACTGCCCGGTAAATCCCGCCGCCCTATCCCCCGACCAGCGGGTTTGCCGTCCCAACGACGGCAAGGGCCCGACAGTCAATAAAGAGGTTGAGACCGACGCGCTCGCGATCGGGACACAGCAAAGGGCCATCTACTACGGATACGGCGAGGATGAAAAACCCATGCTCTTTGACGACGCGGGCTATCACCCCTACCCCGCCAACCGGGCCATCATCCTCCCCCTGCAGGTCCAGGATTTTCGAACCGACAGTAACCCCGACGGGGAATTCTGCGCCGGACAGAAACCGCGCTGTATCGCCCCCATCGGAGGCGTCACCATCGAATACCGCTCCCCAGATGGGCAGACCCGGGTTGTAAACGACGTTACCATCTCGGTCGTCGGCTCGCTCCGTTTCATCGTGGACGAGAACACCGCTTCAGCCTGGCTCATGCTGGATCGCTCCCGCACCCAAGAGGATTACTGGTTCAAATTCTGGGACCAGGTCCGCGTGCCCAAGCTGATCAGCATCGTCTCGACTGGGGTTGACCCTGTCGCCGACCAGTGGGGTGAGCGCACCAATCTGGCCGTCGCCCAAATTCTGACCGCCAGAGCAACGAGCTGGGACTTCTCCTCACTCTACGAACTCACCGACGGCACTATCACCGTCAAGAGTGTCGAGGCCCCAATTCTGCCGGGAACCACCGGGAATACCAACGTAGACGCTCAGGCCACTCAGAACGCCATCGAGCTGGAAGAAGCCAGGGCATATGCCACCCAGAGGGCGGTCATCTGCGAAGGTATCACCGATGAAGTGGCCTGTGCCTGGCAGATGCAGAACTACACCGGCAATGGCAACTCGCCGGTCACCGTTCAGACCAATCCCAATATTCCGGCCACCCCCGAACCCACTTCCATCCCCAATCCCTAACAATAGTCTCCACTAGCTGCGAGGTAGGCCCCGCCATTGTGCGGGGCCCATCTCTACGGATATTCACACTCCGTACTGACGAGCTCCGAAAGAGCGAAAGATGAAACGACAAATTAACCCAAATCAACCACCTGGTTCATTTTTGGGAGGACCACCTCGGCAATTCCCAAATCATTTTTTATTTTCTCGGAAAGAACCAACCGCGGCAGTTCCTCACCGTGGGTTAGGAAAACTTTCTTCACGCCCTTTATCTGTCCCAACCAACGTAGTAGTCTGGGCTGATCGGCATGAGCACTCATCGAGGTTACGTTTCTGATCTGTGCTTTGATCTCAACCTCCTTATCAAAGATCTTTACCTTTTTGCTTCCATCCTGAATTTGCCGCCCCAGCGTCCCCAAAGCCTGGAAGCCCACCTGCAGAAGCCGGGTCGTCGGAAGAGGTAAAAAATCAATCGCGTGATGCATAATTCTCCCGCCGCTCATCATTCCGCTTCCGGCGATGATCACTTTGGCTCTTTCAATTTCTTTTATTTTGGCGCTCTCCCCACCTTTTTCCACGAGCACCAGACTGGGGAAATCAAACGGGTCGTCCAGTTTCGCGTGATCGGCCAATTCCTGGTTATAAAGCTCCCCAAAATGCTTGAAGATCTCCGTCGCTTTGATCGCCATCGGACTATCCAGGAAAACCGCGGTTTCTTCTATTACTTTTTTATTTTTCTTCAGGTGGTCAATCCGGTGCAGTATCTCCTGGGTTCTTTCCAAGGAGAAGGCGGGGATCAGCAGCGTCCCCCCGCTTGCTTCCACAGCGTTTATTTCTTCCTGAATCACTTTCGTCGGATCCTCTTCCGAATGGGTTTTGTCCCCATAGGTAGATTCCATGACTACGAGGTCGGCCTCCGTGACCGGCTCGGTCGGCCGGACCAGGTCCTGCGGTGTATTCCCAAGGTCGCCGGAAAAGGCGATCTTTCGAGGACCGTTTCCCGCCCTCTTATCCACTATTTCAACACTGGCCGAACCCAGGATGTGCCCCGCGTCTCTATAAGTAATTTCAAAATTTCCGACCGTAAAAGGCTTATCATAATGGACGATCCGGCAAAGAGTCATCAGCTCCATCACCTCCTCCTAAGTAAATAGTGCCGTCCTTTCTCCTTTGCGCTCTTCGTTTTCCTTAGCCACCTTCGCCGAATCCAATAGTGAAAGCTCAACCAATTGTCTGGTCGCCTCGGTCATGAAAACCGAACCTTTATAACCCGCCTGCACCAGAAGCGGCAGTCTGCCGCAGTGATCCAGGTGAGCGTGGGTCAAGACCACCCCCGTCAGTTCCGGCAGTTTGATCGCGATCGTCTCATTGTTGAAGGTCTTCGGCTCTTCCACCCCCTGGAACATCCCCAGGTCAATCAGAAGACCATTATTGTTTGTATCAGCTAGCCAATAGGCAGAACCGGTCACTGTCCCCGCCGCCCCCAAAAACTTGATCTTCCTCATTCCTCCATTCTAAACGAAAAGTCTAGAATCTGAATCTTGGCTCTCTTGGTTTAGCGATGTTGGCGACGATCGCCCGCCCAAGAATCTCCTTACCATTGATCGCCTTGATCGCTTTTTCAGCCTCCAACTTGTTATTCATCGTTACAAAGCCAAACCCCTTGCTCCGGTTTGGATCATTCGGCTCCATCATCACGACTGCATCAGCTACCTTGCCGTGTTCGGCAAACATTTTATAAAGATCCTCGGTCCGCATTGTGTAGGGCAAATTTCCGACGTAAACCCGAATTTCGTTAGCTGGTGTATTAAACATAAAAAAGAAATTTTGGAATATGCGAATTCTACCACAAATGAGCTATGATAAATGTGCCATGACAGATCAGCTCGTTTGTCCCGAATGCCGCCAACCACTTTCCGAAAAAGAGGTCACTACCTCCGATAATCAAAAGCCTTTAATTTATGAATGCTTCAATTGTGGTGGCCACTTTGTTCCACCATTGATCGCTAATCTTATTCCTCAGGGAAGCGCGCAGGATCTCGACTCCATCACCCCCAAAAACACCTACCCCATCAGTCCTTCGGTCGTCTGCCCGGTTTGTCAGGCCACTATGGTTAGCATTACTGACAGTGTCGTTCCGAAAAATGTCACCGTCTATTCCTGTCCAGAAAATCACGGTAACTATTTCCCGCTCCACCAGCTTTATGCTTTCAAACGAGCCCAAAAAGCAAAACTGGAATACCACCAGCTCTGGGGAATACCAATCAAATCGGTTTTTACCGTTCTTCTTCCGGTTCTGGCCATCTTTACCGCCATTGCCGCTATTCCTTTCACCCTGAATCAACTCAAAAGTAGTCAGGAGTCACGGGTCAAGGCCGGTGAGTTGGTCAGCAACCCATTAGTCAGCGCCATTAGTCCGACCCAGATGGTGATCTCCTTCACCACAAAGGTCGCCAGCACCAGCAGCCTGAAACTGATTCTTTCCGGAGGGGTCCAAAATTTCCCTGGTGCCACCAGTCCCCAAACCACCCACGTGATCAATCTGAATAATCTTCAGCCGGGGACTGCCTATCAATATGAGATTATCCTAAACAACAAGTCTGTCGGGAAATTCTCCTTCACTACCCCCGGGTTCTAAAGTTCGAAGTTCTTTTCAACCTCAACCCAGTTCACGACATTCCACCACGCTTCCACGTAGTCTTTTCGCCGGTTTTGGTACTTGAGATAGTAGGCATGTTCCCAAATATCCAGTCCCAACAATGGTTTCTTCCCTTCTATTAATGGGCTGTCC
Source organism: uncultured Pseudomonadales bacterium (assembly GCA_964418355.1). Lineage (GTDB taxonomy): Bacteria > Patescibacteriota > Microgenomatia > UBA1400 > MFAQ01 > 2-01-FULL-50-23. The sequence continues at coordinate 7,942 of CAYQLI010000045.1, forward strand.
TGATTGGGGGTCGAGCAGACCTCCAGCTTCCCGGTCTTGCCGACGCATAGCCAAGCCCAGCCACTCCCGAATCTACCCATTGCCGCCGCATTGAACTGTTCAACAAACTTCGCAAAATCCCCAAATTCCTTTTTTAATGCTTCCGCTAGTTTTCCCCCCGGCCCACCGCCAGCATGAGGTCCCATTACCCGCCAAAACAAACTGTGGTTAAAGTGACCTCCACCGTGATTCCGAACCGCTGTTCTTATTTTTTCCGGTACTGCCTCGATATCTGTCAGCAAAACAGCCAGTGGTTGGTCCGCCCATTCGGGGAAATCAGCTAGGGCCTTGTTTAGGTTATCAACATATGCCTGATGATGTTTTGTGTAATGGATCTCCATCGTCCGCGCGTCAATCGTCGGCTCCAGAGCATCAAACGAATAAGAAAGATCAGGTAGTGTGTGTAACATGTTTCAACTATAGCATTACTTAGATAAAACTTGTCCAAATAAATCGGTGAACCCCCTTTTTCCGGGTACTTGATGGTGGTTTCGGCATCTTGCTACATAGGCCTCCTCAGCGCCGACCACCACCA
>CAYQLI010000046.1:0-3764 GCA_964418355.1 uncultured Pseudomonadales bacterium
GGAATAAAGCCACATGGTCAGGAGGGTAAAAATGACGCCGGCCAAACGGACCGACATAATGAGAAGTAGGTCGGGTCGGATGAGAGCGGCCAGAGCAGCGATCCACGTATTAGTACTGCCGGCAATAAAGGCGTTCAGACTGTAAATGTCGTAACGGCTCTTGGCTTGCGGCAGGGTAAGAAAGTGGGTATTGATGTGGTTAAAAAAGATGGTGGCGGCGACAATGAGCATGAGGGGGATTCTGTTCGCGACAATACCGGAGATTGATGGAAGCCGGAAAAAATAAAATTGGAAGGCAGCCAAAACGATTAGAAATAGGACTGCGCCTGCCAAAGCAAAGAAAAAAAATGAGGTCTGCCAGACTTTTATTTTCTTTTTCTCGTCATAGTCCGGGAGGGCCAAAAAGCGGATCGCCGCCTGGCTAATACCGAAATCAAAAACGGAAAGGATCGGTCCAATAGAGATGACGAGGGTGTAAAAACCAAAGGCGCGGACGCCGAGGGCATGGACCAGAACGGGGATACTGAAAATCGCCGCAATTACCAAATAGCCATAGCTAAGAATATTGAAAGAGGTATTCTTGATGAAGGTTCGTTTTATTCCCATGATTTGATTATACTGTCACTATATGCCAAATATTTCTTGGATGCGCTCGCTAAAGACTGTCGCGATGATTGCATTGATTAGTTTGCTGGTAAGCCTTGCAACCGCCTGTTTGAATGCCGGACTCTATGTTGCCGGTTGCGGTATCGGTCAAGTTTTCTTGATTTTGTTTACCATTTATATCTTGTTTATCTTTATTTTGTGCTGCGGCGTAGTGTGGCTGCTAGTTAGAAAGGTACTCGATAGACAAGATCAGAAGATACTTAACCAGTGGATACTTCTTTTGTCGGTAATATTCTCTTTAGTCTTTTTGATTCACGGAATCGCTAGTCTATTTGCTTCAGAAAGTGGTGATGATTTAGCATTCTCGATTGTGAAATTATTTTTGTGGCCGATCATTATTGTATTAAAGGTGTTTTTTTAGACTTACTGAATAGGCTGAAGAATTTTTTGGTAAAGAGAGCCTATTTGTTTGGCGGTTTTCTTACTATCGTATCTTGCCTTCGCGCGGGCCAGGCTTTTCTCACGGAGAATAGTCCGCGAAGACTCGCTTTCGATCAGGCGCACTAATTTCAATTGTAGATCATTTGCGTCTCCCGGTTTGGCATAAACCGCGGCATCGGCACAGACTTCTCCGATAGCGCCCGTTTTGGTAGTGACGATGGGTAGACCACAGGCCATCGCTTCGACCAGGGCCATGCCGTATTGCTCTTGCCAGTAGGGGGTTGTTTTACTGGGGAGACAAAAAAGGTCCGCCTTTTGGTATTCTTCATGAATAAATTGGTAGGGGACTCGTTTAATAGTGATGCCTGGAATATTCGATAAAGAATTTTTTAACGGGCCATCCCCTATCAGGGTCAGTTTCAAATTCGGATATTTTTCCGATAAACCCTGGAATGCTTCGGCCAATTCCCCCATCCCCTTCTCCGGCACCAGCCTCCCGACGCATAGAATGTTCGTAACTTTCCGGTTTGGTTTGGATGGTTTGAAGCGGGTCAGGTCTACCCCCATGGGGATGACGGTGATTTTTTTATCACTGACCCCCTCTTCAAGCAATGCTTTTCGGGCAAGTTCCGTCACCGCGAGAAAATGGTCTACCCCCTCGTAGGCCAGCCGCTTGAACCATTTCCGACCCCAGATGCCTTCATTATTAAAAGGAATAATTTCCCAGACTGTGCTCACCACTTTTTTGACGAAGCCTTTTTTCTTGGCGTTTATTGCCTGGATCGTGTAGTGATAATACGTCTCGGCGACATGGGCGATATCCACCCCCTTAAGGATCTGCTCCAGGCCCATTAAATAATGAGCGTCAATCGAGATGCGATTCAGGAGCGGATATTTGAAGGGAATATTGGGTAGGTCAGTGACGGCGTAGGTTTTCGTGAGCGGAATTTTGATATCTTCAGAAATTGGGTACATCGAGGAGATGGCCCGCAGATCGTATTTCTTGGCGAGTGGATAGAAGTTCTGCAACTCAAACGGATTCAAAAACGCCCCCCTTATTATTGAGACTTTATCTTTCGCCATGTTTCAGATAGTAAATTATCTAATGCAAATACTGGTTGCACAAATATGTTGGTCAAGACACTAAAGTGCTTTTTTGAGTAATATCGCCTGGACTTATCCCATGCACTATGCAATATTCGATCTTTGTTTTTACTACTCGATCCTCCTTCATGGAAAATCTTTGACTTCGGACAGTAAGCTATTTTTACACCTTCATCAGACGCTCTTACACAAAAATCGACATCTTCTAGGTACATGAAGAAGTTTTCATCGAAATAACCAATTTTGTTTATTACTTTCTTATCAATCATCATAAAAGATCCAGATACTATATCAACGTACACCTGTTTCCTTGGCGCGCCCATATCATGATAGTAATGTCGTTTGTGGACCATATCCCATGGAACCATTTTTCTAAGATTGGAGTAATCGAATAAGAGTGTAAACAGGTCTGGTTTCCGAACATACGATCCATGTATGGTCTTATCCTGCCGGTATGATAGGCCACCAGCGATTCCAGCCCTTGATTTCACCATACATCGATAGAGATTTTTTAAAGCGTTTTTATAAAGCCTTGTGTCAGGATTTAATATGAGGAACATGTCACCTTTTGCTAGCTTAATTCCATTGTTTATTCCTTTAGCGAAACCTGTATTTTCATAGAGTCTCAATAATTTGATTTTCTTTTCTCCTCTAAGTTTATTCGTCGTCGAATCTCTGGAGTCGTTATCAACTACGATAATCTCACTGCCTAAGTCTATTTCGGCCAGCCTTTTCTTTAGACTTGTAATACATGTGCGAATATTTTTCTCATTGTTATACGTGAGAATAATTACTGATAATATTTGTCGGTGTTTCATTGGTGCTGTTGACATCTGGGTATAAAAAGAGTTAATTATGATTAGTGTCTGCCAAGTTTTTTAAGCGGATAGGTATATTGTCCTTGGTATTGTTACTTTGGGCAAGTCTTTGGTTTCTTCTCCCTCACCATGTATTTGCGAATGAGCTTAATGATGAATTTCCTGGAACTGTGATCAATTCTGCTATTTGGACAGGTTACCCAAATAGTGGAGTAATCAGCTTCAGCAGTTCGGTCTTATCACTTCGGCAAGGTAACCCCAGAAGGTTTCCCTTTGTAATATCCAATAATTTTACACTCGATTCTGGGGAGTTTATCGAAATAAAATATAGGCTGTTTGATCCAATTTTTGGTACAGGCATTGTCTTCTACGATTCGCCAATTCCTAACGGCACCAGTTCGTTGTTAAGTAAAACATTGATTGAGATTTGGCCTGCTGCTGGTGGAAAAATAGGTGTAGCTATCGCTGCTTTGTGTGATATTTCCGAACAGTCGTGCGATCGACAATATAAATATCTCAAGCTATATACTCCTGACCAGGAATGGCACTATGCACGGTTAGAGAAGATTGATAACATTTACAAATTTATCCTCGATTCAGAGATCCTACTGGTTTCTAAACCCACCACAAAGACTGTGGGTGCCTTATGGTTTGGTAATCCTGAAATTACCAACACGGACGTTGTGTTCACCAAATTGGACGTTGATTATGTGAGGACGGGAGCCGTTGTAACCCCCACTCCGACCCCTACAGTGATTCCTACCCCTACCCCTTCACCCACACCAAGTCCGACAC
>CAYQLI010000046.1:3786-4202 GCA_964418355.1 uncultured Pseudomonadales bacterium
TTTGGGCCACTTTTGCGGGGACAAGGGAATAACTGGCATATTCCTCAATTCATTACTTTGTACTCTAACCTAGTTAGTTCTTTGGAAAATGCTGGCTATGAGGAAGGAACCAACCTCTTTGTTTTTGCCTACGACTGGAGAAAAAGATTGAATGCTTTGGGCACCGAACTGAATGATTATGTTGATAGTTTGGTGGCCGCAGATAAAATTTCCCCAACAAGCAAAATTAACTTAATCGGGCATAGCTATGGGGGATTGGTTGCAAGAACTTACGCCCAGGCTAATGCGGGTAAAGTAAATAAATTAGTAATGGCCGGAAGTCCCAATAAGGGTAGTGTAGATGCCTATGGCACTTGGGAGGGGGCCGAAGCCTGGGGTAAATGGTGGGCAAAAATCCTGTTGTGGGCATCGGTGCA
>CAYQLI010000046.1:4212-8229 GCA_964418355.1 uncultured Pseudomonadales bacterium
ATAGCGGCGAAAACGATGTGAATGCGGTTAGGCGAATTAGTCCTTCCATTCAAGATGTTTTACCAACTTTCGATTTCCTTGAACAGAATGGGGTCTTTAAGTCAACAAGCTCCATGTTTCAAAAAAACTCCTTTTTACCCAACCTTGATGGTTCTATCGAAACTATTGATAACCTGACTAGTATTATCAGGGGAACGGGAGAGTGGACAACGGAGAGCGTAAAGGTTCAGGACAGGTCTCCTGAAGATTCTTTGTTGAACAAATGGGAGGATGGAAAACCAATCGTTGACGATCATTTCGTGAAAACTGAACAGGGTGATGGCGCAGTTTTACTGCCTAGTGCGGCAGGCCTATTTAGTAGCACATTCACTATTGATGGCGATCATGGGGCGATGATTGCCGGACGACCTGCGCTGGAAAAAATCTTTGAAGAGTTGGGGCTCGATCCAACAAAGGTAATCACAACGGGAGCTTTGGATACTAGAGAAAGTGCACTCCTTATTGGTTTGAAGTCTCCGGGAACTTTAAATGTCTGCGACCCTCAAAATATCTGTAATGAAAGCCTTGGAATTTATTACCCAGAAGGTGAAAAATTGTTTATCTATCCTGGTTACACAGATCAAGACTTGAGCATCTCGGTTGCGGCGAGCGGAGAAACGGGTGACTATACCCTGGAAACCGGCTTCGTTTCGGAACAAAAGCAACAATGGAAAGAAACTCCGGGCAGATTAGACAGTCCCACAGAAGTTGATTCTTATCCTCTAAAGGATTTATGGGATACGACACCACCAGCGATCATACCTCACTTGAGTTCTGAACCAAATTCAGCGGGGTGGAATAATTCAGATGTAACAGTAAACTGGGAAGTTTCCGACCCAGACTCGGAAATTACTTCAACAGACAATTGCGGACCGGTAGTCATTAGTACTGAAACTTCTGGTCGGGAAATCACCTGCTCGGTTACTAGTTATGGCGGAACAACATCGAGATCAGTCATAATAAAACTGGATAAGACAAAGCCAGTTATCGCCGGGTCTTTTTCATCTTTGCCAAATAATTATGGATGGAACAATACCGACGTGGGGGTGAGTTTCGTTTGTGGTGAGGTTGGGATCGTGCAGTCAGGCCTGGCTGAAAATACGGTGTCTGGTGGCGCCTTGATCACCGAGGGCCAAAATCAATCCCTTGCCAATTCTGGGAACTGTGTCGACAATGCTGGGAATGCAGCCTTGTCAGTAGATGTTTCCGGAATAAATATCGATAAAGCCGGTCCGGTGGTGGTGATAAATTCCCCTACCGGAACGACTTATGCCATTAATGCAATCATAAATTCAGGCTGGTCTGTATCGGATGCGCTTTCTGGATTGGACGGAACAGAGGAGGGAACTGTGCCTCCGGGGTCACCCATCGATACTAATTCATTCGGTATAAAATCATTTGTGGTGACCGCAACTGATCGGGCAGGAAATAGGACCACAAAAGAGGTTCTCTATAGCGTCGGCTATACAATCATTAATTTCCTGAAACCCGTCTCCATTGATGGAAAAATTTTCAAAGGAGGAAGTACTGTTCCGATAAAATTTCAGCTGAAGGACGCTTTTGGAAGATTGGTTCCTTTCGTTGACGCCCGTCTGTTGGTCAACGGTCAACCCGCAATTGGAAGTGGTGCGTCGAACAACAATAATAACTTCAGATATGACTTTTTTGATCAACAATACATTTTCAATTTGTCCACAAAAATGTTTTCTTTAGTGTCCAGTCCATATGAGTTAGAAGTGACCCTAAATGGTGTTCCGAGCTACTCCTCGATGATTGCAGTTAGGTGATGCGGAGGACGTTTAGGCCGGAGACGCCGGATGGGATTATTTCTTTGACCTCGAGACCTCCGAAGGCTAGTGCGCCCTGGAGAGATTTGTTCCCTTTTGAAGAAATTATAGCAACAACGATAAGGAGTTATTCGGAAATCCAGGCTTCGGCCTCGGCGCGGGCTTCGAAGAGATGCACCCTATCTTCGATATTGGCGGCCCTGACGACTTCCTCGACGATCTTAGTGTTTGATTCGCTGGAGGAAAAACCGGCAGCTTTGTGGAACTCTAAGCTCTTGAGGAGGATTTTTGCCCAGTTGACTGTCAGTTGATCTATGTTCCCCGCCTCAGAATAATCAATCAGGATATTGACCGGAAGACCCTTGTCTCCAAGGGATTTAGCCATTATTGATTCTTGCTGACCGAGAAAGCCAACATCATCAAAAGAGATATCTCCGGAGACACGGACCTCGAGTTGATTAGGATACTGTGCATAAAATTACTATATGAATACTACTGAGGTATTGTGGCATCCATATCGAATATATACAAGAACTGACTTTGACTAAATTAATAGAAGATTGTGGCCCAAAGGGGGAAATTTATTCAGAAAGCCAGGCTTCGGCCTCGGCGCGGGTTTTGAAGAGCCGCAGTCTGTTCTCGATCTTGGCGGTCTTGGCGGCTTCCTCAATGACTGTTGTGTTTGCATTAGCAGAGTCAATGCCGGCGATCTTGTGGAAATCCAAATTCTTGGCAATAGTTCTCGCCAAAGGTATTGCAAGTGCCTCGATATTGCCTGTCTTCACGTAGTCGATTAAGATATTGACCAAATGGCCCTTGTCTTCCAGTAAGGAAATATTTTGGATGACTTGCTGGCCGAGGAAATTGACATCATCGAAGGTCACATCCCCGAGAACGCGAACTTCGATAACATTCTTGGGATTGATGAAGATTTGGTGTTTCATGTGAGTGAGATAGACCCGTTGTGGTACTGTGGCAGTATCGCACTTACAGGGAGGTAAGACAAGGGCCAACTTAGACTAAATCGTTAGAAGAAATGACAGCCTATAGTTGATTATTGGGCGGGTTTGTAGTATATTTCAGGCACAGTTTGTTCACCGCGAAGCTTGCGGATAACTTTACAAAAGGAGTTAAACGATGCTTTACGATTACGAACTACGGGTGTTCAATCACCCGATGGCGATGCATCCCCAGGAAATCAAGACTGGGACAATCGAACTGATGGTCTGCCCGCGGGAGAGGGAATATGTGCAGACCGACGGACTCGAAGCTAGAGTCAAGAAGGTCGTTCATTCGACCGCAGGTGTCAAACTCATCCTGGAATTTGTGCCCGGCCAGGAAGAATAGGGCCTTGAGCCCAATAGCGCCCAGCGGCATTGCCGACTGGGCGCTTTCTCTTTCAAATGGTAAGGAGGTGATGATTTTTCTTCAGCCAGCGGACGTGTTCTTTGAAGTCGGGGTCTAGGCTTTTGACTAAATCCCAAAAGGTTTTCCGGTGATGGCGGTGAACCAGGTGGCAGACTTCATGAATGACGACATAATCCACGATCTTGTGTGGGGCCATGATCAGTTTGCGGTTGAAGTTCAGATTATTTTTGTGGGAACAGCTGCCCCAGATGGAGGAAACTCTTTTTAGGACGATCCGGTTATAGGAAACGTTGAGAACTTTGGTAAAGTGGTTGACCTTCTCGGTGATGATTCGCTTGCCATTATCGAGATACCAGCGGAGCATGGCTTCTTTGAGGTCTTTCCTCTGCTGTAACGGAGTGTGGTGACCGGGGACTTTGGCTTCGAACTGGTTATAGAGGAAATTAAGCCTCGCAGTCGCAATACCTACCGCAGGGACGACAGCCAAAGGATATTCTTCACCGAAATAAAGATGCTTTTCGCCATCAACGTATTTTTTTGCGGTCGACCTGGTGTTGTCTCCCAGTCGATTCAGCGTCTTGCTGATCCAATCAGCCTTTTGTCTGACCATCTCTTCGATGGCGCCAAGGGAAACCCAAGACGGAACGCTGACGACCACTCCCCTCTCAGGAGTAATTGAGATTGAGGTAGAAAAGCGCCGGCGCCTGCTTCTGACTACTTTGTATTTGAAATCTGTCACTAACCAAAGATTATATACATGCTCACTGAATTAGCCTCCGCAATATCTGACGGAAAGAGAATTCGATCACCTCATCTCCTACCG
>CAYQLI010000047.1:0-8159 GCA_964418355.1 uncultured Pseudomonadales bacterium
CCTTTACTTTTTTCACCACCTCGGAAAGAAAATGCGTTCCTCCATGGATATTGTTGTAGACCGCTCCACCGATCGTCCCCGGGATCCGGGCATACCATTGGAGGCCGGTAATTCCAACAGAGAGCAGGTGATTGATCGCCATCTGTAGGGAAACTCCGGAGTCCATCGTTACTATGACCCGCGGACTTTCGGTCTCATCATAATCCAGATCATCAAAGTCCCTCTGGTTTTATCAGACTGCCAGCGTGGTTTATCAACCCCTTCCGCTTTCTTGGCCGGCAGGACCTCGCCGATTATTATCTCCCGCGTTTCATTTTTTATTACCAATCCTCTTATCCCTTTATCCGAAACCAAGACATTACTGCCCCAGCCCAGCATTGTTACCGGAACCTCCAGTTCTCTTGCCGCACTGACCGCCCTTACCAATTGGGCTACCGTTTTAGCCTGATAGAGCAGATCCGCCGGACCGCCAATTCGCAATGTGGTATGGTTCGCCAAAGGTTCGTCGGAAAATGTTTGCTCAACTCCGAGGAACTCCACTAACCCGGCAATGGAGGCCGGAGTACTCGACGTCCTGAGTACGCCCGAAGGACTCATCTGATTTTCTTGCCCCCCTTTAACCCCCGGGTAGCAAAAGACGACAGGATATTGCTTTCAAATGAACGGATCAATCCCTGTTTCGCTTCCCAGTCGGAAACCGCAAGCTCTACTAATCTGCTGACTAGTTTCGGAAAGGGTAAATGTGTTTTTTCCCAAAGATAGAACGCCAACGAACCCGGCATCGTGTTTATTTCATTGAAATAAACCGTTCCTTTTTTATCAACCATAAAATCAACTCTGGCGATTCCCTTTCCGCCGATACAACGGAAAAACTTCAGAGCATTCTCTTCAACCTCTTTGATTATTTCCTGATCCACTTTTGCTGGAATATATCTTCTCGCGCTTGCCATCCCCCGGCTTTTGCCGGCCTCTCCAGTGTATTTATCGTCAAACGAAAGGACCTCTCCGCTCGCCACCGGCTGCTCGGTTACCGACAGTTCATAGGGATCATTCCCGATGATCGAGATATTTACTTCCTTGGGATCTTCCACCGCTTCTTCGATCATTACTCTGTTGTCATAGCAAAAGGCTACTTCAAGAGCGTCGGCGAGGTCGGCTTTTTTTTCGACCTTGGTCAGTCCGATACTCGAACCCAAACCGATCGGTTTTACAAATACCGGAAATTTGATTCCGGTTAGGTCAGGTGTCTCACCCTTGTTTACCAGAACGTCCTTGATCACTTTTATTCCAAGTGAGGCGGCCACTTTCTTGGCCACGAATTTATCAATTTTTACCGCACTGGCAGTCACACCACAACCAACGTAAGGAATATTAGCTAGTTCAAACAAACCCTGGAGGGTACCGTCCTCCCCGTTCTTGCCATGGACCACCGGGAAGATCACTTCGGGCTGGACCTCATTCGGGAAGAAACCCAAAAAGCCTTTCGATAGTAGGCCAAAATCATGCTCAGCCGAGAAGATCACCCGCTTGCCCAGCCTCTCAGTCTTGACAAGATCTTTGTAGACATCGGGCTTCATGTATTCCTCGCCCCCCAGAAACCAATTTCCCTCTTTGTTGATATATACCGGCATGACATTAAAACCCGAGTCCCTGAGTGCATTCATTACCTGCAGCGCCGTGATCACCGCCACTTCATGCTCCGGCGCCACTCCCCCATAAACCACCATTACGTTTTTTATCTTCATCCTCTTATTTTACCCCACCCGTCATCCTGAGCGAGCCGGTCGAGCGAAGTGTCGATCTCGGATCGATCTCAGAAACCACCTCAATCTTTGCTCCCAGTTTTTTGTAGACCTCAATGATATCCGGGTAGCGCCGCTTCAGAATATCGGTCCCGTGAATTATTGTCTCAGCCGGATCGGCCAAAGCCGCCAGAAATACCGCCTTCACCGACTGGATCACCGCCGGGGGCGTCACTTCTCCACCCCGAAAAGTGACCGGACCATTAATAATGATTCTTTGGGTATCAATCATAAAAATATCCGCGCCCATCGCATTCAGCTCCCTGACAAAATCGAGTCCCGACTCATACATCCAGTTTTGAATTAGGAGCCGTCCGCTTGATTTACTGGCGAGCACCGCAATTGGTGGTAGAGCATCCACCGGGAAACCTGGCCAGGGCCTCGGCGTGAACTTGGGCAAATTTGGCGCCGCCAAAGGAAAACCAGATTTTTTTACATCCGTAATCAGACCTTCCTTACCCCGTCGGGCTATCAAGTCATTACCTTTCTTCTCGATGTTAATGTTGAACATCGAATACCAATTGATCACGCCATCAACGATCTCCGGGATATTCGCGCCCTTGATCTTTATTTCTCCATTTGTGATCGCCGCGGCAATGATGTAGCCGGCAATATCAATAACGTCCGGCCGGGGTAGGAATTCTGCCCTACCTAGGGACCTTTTACCCTTGATCACCAGTCTGTTCGAACCAATTCCGCCGATGGAAGCCCCCATGGCCGAAAGTAGATTAAGTAGGTCTGCCACATGGGGTTCGCTCGCCGCATCGAAGAGCTCCACCTCGGAGTTGATCCCTGCCGCATACATGGCAAAGTTTTCGGTCGCCGTGACGCTCGCCTCGATCTGCCAAACAAGGTATTTTTTTGCCTTTACTCTCGGCGCCCGGAAACGGACGTAACTCCCCATTCGTTCAATCTCCACTCCTGCTTTTTCAAAAACGCTCGTGTGGGCCTCGATCGAGCGCATTCCTAGGTCACACCCTCCGGGAAGTGGTATCTCAGCGATGCCAAACCGGGCCAGAAGTGGTCCGATGAACATCAAAGAGGCTCGGAATTGTCCCCCCAACCCCTCATCTACATGGTATGAATCAAGGTTCTTACAATTGATCTTTAGTTCTCCGTTTCCGTTATCAGTAACTTCACCTCCTAGTTTTTGGATGATCGAACACAGCTTCTGGATATCGGTCGTCTTGGGGACGTCCTTATAGACGATCGTTTGGTTCGAAAGCACCGCCGCCGGGATGACCGCCATCATCGAGTTCTTGTTTGCGATCGGTGTTACCTCCCCTTTTAGCTTCCTTCCCCCCGTAATTTTGATCGTTCCGTTCATATTGCGTTCCTATAATATACCAGAAAAGTCAAGTTTAACCTATTCTAGACAAAGGCCGTATAATATGGGGCATGTGCAAAGAGAGATCGAAAGAAACCAAAGGATACATTCCCGTGATGGTCTGTCCTGATTGCGTCGAAGTAGGATTGCAACCTGACCCCCGCACCAAAGTTCCTGCTTATCCTGTCATCGAATCAAGGTGTCTCACCCACCGTATCATCAGTGGAGAAATCCACCCCCTTCTTAGTCGGGCTACGGCAATGTAACAGGAAGACTAAATCATTTCAGTTCCACATAAGCCAAGACTCGGGAAGGAGGCTCCTTCCTCGCCATACTTAAACCGTGAGAATACATTCTTCCAAGAGTTGCATTGCAGACGGTACAAATGCCCGAAATCACGATATTCTCTTTTGGAATTCCCATCTCCCCCAGCTGAGCTACATTACAACCGGTTATATCCACAAACAAATCCCTGTGTGGGTGGGTCTCGATCTTAAATTTTCCAGGAAACTTCGTATCATTTGGGACTACCCGAAACTCGATCTCCTCACCTTCTACCTCAGGGACATAGACGTGATGTAGCCATCGCTCTGGATCGTCTGTGGCAAATGTCGGAGAATTGTAACATTCCACCGCGGGACCGATGCCAACCAAAAAATCAGTAGGGTTGGTGAAGCCAAGTTCGGCCAATTTTTTCACCACCTCCTTGGCAATTTCCGCCTTCGTGCCTTCCCGGCCCGCATGCACGATCGCCGCAAACTCACCTTTCCTATTGGTAATGATTATTGGGGTACAATCGGCCGGCAATAGTACCAGAGGAACCTCTTTTTCCGTTGTGATCAGGGCATCGGCAGGAGACAAGATCACCCCAATATCTTTTTTTCCTACCACCAAGACCATGTTTCCCGCTTCCGGTTTCATCTCCACCATCTTTTCCGCGTTAAATCCCGCCGCTGAAGCGAACCTTTTCCTATTTTCCGAAACCTTCTCACCGGTTTGACCTAGTCCGGGACCATGAGTATGGGACATATTCCCAAACTTTGCCGTTGAAAAACCATAACCCAATTTACCACTCAAATCATTTAGATTTTGTAGCGTTCGAAACGCCGACACCTCTCTTTTATCCTCTTCAACCTGAGATATCCTTTCTCCTGCCATATCAACTAATATTATATGGGTATTTTCGGCTGTCAATCATTTGCTAAAATAGCCCTAAGTGAAAAAGAAACTTAGGGTCCATTTCCTGGGGGTCGGTGGAGCGGGTATGTCCGCCGTAGCTCTGCTTGCCAAACATGAAGGCTATGACGTCACCGGCTGTGATCTTCAGGAAACTACTCCCTATCTGGATAAACTCAAAAAGGCGGGCGTTCCCGTCTTCGTCGGTCACAACGAAAGTCATCTTGCCAATACTGACCTCCTCACCATTACCGCCGCCGCGTTTTTCCAAAGCCAGGACCAGCCGGAATTTAAGATTGCGGAGAAAGAAGGCAAGATGATCCAATGGCAGGAATTCTTGGGCAAATACTTACATAAGGGGAAAAGGGTCATCGCGATCTGCGGCACGAACGGCAAATCAACCACCACCTCTCTGGCCGGCTCTGTCCTCGAAGAGGGCGGACTGGATCCTTCCGCCATGGTCGGCGCCACCGTCAAAAAATGGGAAGCCAATTATCGCACCGGCAAAAGTAATCTTTTTGTCACCGAATCAGATGAATTCTTCAACAACTTTCTCGCCTATCATCCTGACATCATTATCTTAAACAACATTGAGTTCGATCACCCCGATTTCTTCAAAGATTTTGATGACGTGATTAAGACCTTCAACCAATTCCTCGACAATATCAAGGGCGAGAAAACTCTGATCTTCAATCAGGATGATCCGGGAATAAAAACACTCTTTGACAAGGTCGGCGAAAAATATCTAAAGAAACTAAACCTCATTGGCTATACCCTGGAAGCCTTACCACTCATTCCGACAGCCAACTCCACTAAGGGCACCATCACCAAACAGGATACTGAAGGAACTGTCTTTACTGCCGCAAATCCCTCCCTCAAACTCAAGACCGAGTTCCATCTCAATCTCCCCGGTGTCTTCAATGTCAGCAATGCCCTGGGAGTAATTAACCTGGCTACCCTTCTTGGAGTTTCTCCGAGATCGATCGACAAAACCCTTTCCACTTTTGAGGGCGTGGGCCGCCGTCTGGACAAGATCGGTGAGACTAAAGACGGCATCATTGTCTACGAAGATTATGGCCATCACCCCAGTGCGATCAAAGTAACATTGGAAGCCCTTCGCCAAAGGCACCCGAAGGAGAAAATCTGGGCTATCGTCGAACCACATACTTTTTCCCGCACCAAAGCAGTCCTTCCCCTTTACAAAGATGCCTTTGCACAAGCCGATGAGGTCATCATTGCCCCGATCTTCAGGAGCCGCGATAGTAGTGACTTTGGCATCAGCGGCAATTCTATCGTCGAGATTGCCAACCACCCCAAAATCAGCCATATCAATGATTTCGACCAAATCATTGCCTATGTAATGAAAAATATTAAACCCAAGACCGTTGTCATTGTTTTCGGAGCTGGCAAAAGCTATTACCTTGCCAGGGACATCTTCAAACCCCTAACTCAACAGATCAAGAAATAATCTCTTGTCTGATCTTGTCAGCAGATCTTTCATTTCCTGTTCATCGAGACACAATATTTCGGCCATCTCGTCATCGCTCCTTCCGGAAAAGTTTTCCTATACTTTCTTGCTATCAATCTTCAACTTAACGAAAAATACTAAGCCCACATTTGAGTGCTTTGAAGTTAAGGCACCGACCAATTCTACCCGTTCAGTATCTGTTTCCTTAATGTTTACCTCTTCGTCCAACTCCCGAATGACTGTCTTCCAGATATCCCGAGAATCTCTGACTTCTACCTCATCTTTCGACATCACTCCACCAATAAAATCAACCGTCCTTTCATTTAGAGTCTTGCCCGATAATTTCCCCATCAGATATTTACCATCACTCGTCACGATAATCGCGGAAACATGGAGGCCTTTTGAAAAGTAGCCGGACCCCAACTTCTCAACTTCATCGCGATGTTTTTTTATCCCGCTTCGTACCGAAAATTTGATCAGGCTCAGATCGAGCAGTAATTTCCCTTTGTCAATCCGGAAATTCTCCAGGCGGTAGGTTTGACTATCCCAAACTTTTATCCCTTTATCTGCGGCACTCTTTAAGGTTTCCTCCCAATCATCTCTAAATTTTGCTTCCAACTCAGCATCGATTTTTCTATTCGATTTTTCAGAAAAACTTACTTGTACATCTTCCAATAGATATCTTCCCTTGAAGAGTATTTTGTATAAATTATTCGCGTTCATTATGTCAGCCATTTCTTAACTTCTTTCATAAACAGATCATTGCGTTCGTATTCGTTTTCAAAGTATTTTGAGAAAGAGGCAAAAGCAGGAGAGAATAAAATGACATCATCTCGCTTTGCGATCTCGGTCGCTTTTTCAAACACTATCTCAAGTTTCTCGTCTTCTCCGATCACGAGATCCGGCAGAGCCGTGATCTGGCCCTTTATTATTTCTGTCCCGGTTCCGGACAACAGCACCACTGCTTTGCAATACTCCCCAACAGCCGTTATTAAACGACTCATATCCAAACCCTTGTCCGCCCCGCCCATGATCAAAACCACGTTCTTACCGGAAGCAACTGCCGAAAGACCTGCTACCGTGGCATCGGCTGTCGTCGCGTTATTATCGTTATAGATCTTTACTCCATTCTTCTCCCCCACCAATTGCAAACGTCCTTCCACTCCCGGGAAACTTTCGATCGCCTTTTTAATTTCCCCGTCTGGGATCCCGAGCGACATAGTTGCCGCGAAGGCAAGTGCCGCATTCAGTCGGTTGTGTTCCCCCGGGATTACCAGTTTCCAATCAGCCGGCAGATTCGATATGCCCGCCGTGATCAACTTCCCCTTATATTTTCCGCCATAATCTCTTTCAATTTTTTCGGCGATCGCCTCTCCGGCAATGAGAAAATCATTCCGGTTCTGCCACAGAAAAATATTGGCTTTATCTGCGAAATACTTTTGCATATCTCCCTTGTAATAATTCATATGGTCCAAAAGAAGATTAGTAAAAACGGCGACGTGGGGGCTGATCTTGGCTTCGCCAAAACCCTGCAGCTGCCAGGAGTCCAACTCCAATACGACATAATCTCCATTCCGAACTCCGGGGAGGAGCGGCAGAGTCGCCAGACCGCGGACGTTACCTCCCAGGAAAACTCTCTTTCCGGTTTGCTCCAAAATGTAATGGATCAAATGCGTTGTCGTGGACTTGCCTCTCGTTCCGGTGATTCCAATAATGGTCACCCCTTCAGGCGCCAACTTGGCAAAAAGCGAGGCGTCCATCTCCACCGGGACCCCGTTCCTATGTGCCTCTTCGATAAAAGGGGACCCGAGCGGTACGCCCGCCGTTTTGATCACCAAGTCACAGTGGGAAAAATCTTCCAGTCTGTGTTCTCCCAAAACATAAGTGATTTGTTTTTCATAAGCGGACAACTCCGCCAGCGACGACAACAGCCTTTCTTTTGGTTTCAGATCAGTGATCGTTAGTTTTGCCCCATTTTCAAGCAGGAATTTGGCGACATTGATTCCCCGACCCAGCAGTCCGAGTCCCATCAAGGTGATCTTCTTTCCGACAAAATATGTTTGCCAATTTTCTCTCATAGAACTTCCACTATTGTATTCTCTTTACCAAATAACCGACTTACCCGTTCCCGGAAAAACGGCGAATCCTTGGTAATGAGGAAGCGTAATTTCCCCTCCCCTTTTTCATCCATCATTATTTTGACCTCATGAGCCACTGCCACTGCCGGATCAACGATCTCAATTTGTTTTCCCATCTTAGCCAGGACTTTTTCAAATAGATTTTTTATCAATGGATAGTGGGTACACCCCAAAACCAATATCTCGTGATTGAACTGGGGTAGACCAGCAAGCGCCTTTTCAATCATCGTCTCCATTTCTTCATCCGT
>CAYQLI010000048.1:0-8152 GCA_964418355.1 uncultured Pseudomonadales bacterium
TTCAAAACCAAGCAGAAGCACTGGCCGACCTGTCTATGGATATGGCTACACTGATGGCTTGGAGTACGGCACTTGTTGGTCAGTTGATTTCATCGTCTGCAACAATTCCGCCACTTCAGGAAAATACCACTTCTTGAATGTGGCGCGAAGTTCTGGAATATCATCGCCAATCTTTAGGTCTAAAAAGGTTTCGTGCTCGACAACAAAATACAACCTGCCCGTATTGTCATCTGAATAACTGTAGGAAAACTTAGAGTCTTCTGGTATGCCTTCCACGCACTCGGTAAATTGAGTGTTCCAACCCCTAGTCATAATATCCATCATCAACTCGGTTGATACCGCCACTTTAGACAGTCTCATTCGATAGGGTGTTTCAATCGGTAGTATTTAGCAGCATTCTTCTTTCCGCATTCAAGGCATTCGTGACCGTTCCCTCTACTAGGATCTTGCCGTAAGTCACCTTGTCCGAAAGAACCAGACTGGAGTTCGCAATCAAGATGTTCTGGACCACCCGGAGGAGGACCACCGTCAAAAGGAACATCCCGGCAACTACCGAGAACATCCGCGTCACATACTGCCGCTCTTCCTCCTGACGGAAACGGAACTCGTCCCAGAAGGGAAGCAGAAAGGCAAACAAGGCCGTCACCAGGAAAATGAAGGCTCTCACCCACTCAGACAGGTTCGCATAAACCAAGGCCAAGGCCACGAGAGGGGCACTGGCCACCCCGATCAAACGGCTTAGAGCCTGCTTGTCTTTGAAATATCCCCACCAGGAGAGGATCACGTAAGCGACAATGACGACCAACCAAACCCAAGCAAAAACTGGCGAGTCACTGGTCAGCTGGATGGCCATCCTATTCAGACTGGATGTAACTGGCAAGAAGTAGATCACCAGAGGCACACCGATGAATAGTCCCTGATAGAAGATCAGATAGCTCCGGAGCGAACTTAGGTCGGCGATCACATTAAAAAGGATGACGATCGCCAGCCAGAGGGTGATAAAGACACCGTCATACTCCGCTCCCTGCCACCAGATCAGGGCCAAGGCAGCAAAAGCACAGGCAAGGACCAAACGGAAGATGACCCGCCAGATATTGTTGGCTGCCTCGGCCATCTCGGAAAGGATGAGACCCAAGCCACCCAGAATGAAAACAATTTGCAGAGGGGCGAACCAGGAGGCGAATCTACCGGTTTGGAAGTCCTGGATCAGGGGTGAAGACAGAATAAAAACAAAGCCCAGAATGATCGAATTCAAACCCACAAACCAATTAAATAAATTCGGGGCCCTTAAAAGCTGCTCGATCCCTTGCCTACTTACGGCTACCGCAGCTTTGTATTCTTTCGACAACGACTTAGCACCCCCAGTCGCTACTTTTTTTTCGTCTTTTTCCATGGGGCAGTTAGGTTTGGTATAAACTCAGACTAATTCGGTTTAAGTTTATCTATTTCCACTGTATCTATCGCCCACTCTCATGTCAAGCATGACTTTTGAACCATTTGGAGGAGTTTTGTGTTAAAATACCAGTCATGGCAAAAAAAGGACCCCGACAACATCTAGGCTTGAAATGCACTGTTTGTGGCAATTTCAACTACATCACCGAAAGAAACAAGACTGAGACGCCTGAGAAGTTGTCTTTGACCAAGCACTGCCGCACTTGCCGCAAACACACTGCGCATAAAGAGGTTTCGAAGTTGAAATAATCTCCCCGAGTCGCTAGACTGGACTTATGTTGACTAAAAATGACCTATCCGAGATCAGGGGAGTTGTTCAGGAAGAAACCAGGAAGATAGTGCAGGAAGAGATTGCCCCTCTAAAAAAGAGCCTAACCAAAATCGAGAAAAAGCTGGACAAAACTATCGATTACTTCGATTCAAAATTCCTCAATCACGAAAATCGCCTCAAATCCATCGAGACCCACCTGGATCTCTCTCCCGCAATCAACTAATCTTTTCTGGTAAAATCATGGCTGATAGGCCTGTGATGAAACGGTATCATAGAGGTCTCCAAAACCTTTTTTCTAGGTTCGAATCCTAGCAGGCCTGCAAGTAGACATGTTCCCCTTGGGGGAAGATGTCTAGTTCGTTGACTTAGAATTCGAACCCGAATCTCGAGCGAACCGGTTGAGCGAGATGTCGATTCCCGGATCGACCTAGCAGGCCTGCTAAACTTGTTTACTCAAGTACTGTCTCACAAACCTCTTGTACATCTCTCCAGCATCGTCCGGAATTTATAACCGACCATATAAGCCTAAACCTCGATCCCCTGCGCCACCAACTGTTCAACGATCTCTCTCCAGGTGCTGAATTTAACTCCCAATCCCTTTTCGGTTTCCCCAACTTTCAAACCTCCAAACATCGGATACCTTACCGGACTGTCCACCGTTTTCAAAAACTCGGAAAGCAGGGCCGGCTTGACCGCATCTTTGACCCCGGCGGTTTTTTCCAACAAATAACTGACTATCTCAAATGGCGTCCCCAGATCGGAAGAACTGGCATGGAAAATTCCTTGCGCCTTTTTCTCAATCATCCTATCCAAAACCGGGCAAATCTCATCCACAAATGAGATTGACATCTGTTGGTCGGTAAATAGTGGGTAAAGTTTGCCCTCGTTAAACAACTTTAGCGGTTTTCGTAAGTAGTCCGGCTTGCCCGAAAATTTCGCCCGAACGGGATAGATCAGTCGCAAAATCGCCACCCCGCCTCGCCCCCCCAGGGCCAATCTCTCCCCCTCCTGTTTGGTGAATCCATACCAGGTGAGTTTATTGCTATCCGTCTCTGGTTGATCGTCCTCCGTATACGGCCCAGGTTTTTCGGCTGAGCCGGGAAAGACCATATCCGTCGAAACCTGGATGAAATAGGTATCTTTACCAATTGCAGAAAGCAAATTCGCCACTCCCTCAACATTTAGGCGATAACAAAGACCGCTCTTATCGTCTCTTTGGTTTTCCGCTTCAGTGACATTGGTATAGGCCGCCAAATTTATCACCACCTCGGGGCTAACCTTGGCCAGATATTCTCGCACCAAACCGGCATTCGTGATATCAAATTGTTTTTCATCAGGCAGAACCAATTGGTCCCGATACTTCGAAAGCTCAACGAAACGTGAACCCACCAAACCAGAGGCTCCCGTCACCAGTATCTTCATCGGCCTTTGAATTTCTCCGGGAACAGTTCCCGTAGCTTCACATTCTCTCGATCACGCTGTGAAACGATCGGCTTGTCCACCGGCCATTTGATCGCGAGGTCAGGGTCATCCCAGGCAATAGCTTTTGCCGGAATCCCAGAGTAGTAGGCATCAACCAGATAAAGATAATTCACCGGTTCATCTCCGAAGACACAAATCGAATTCGCCAAACCTTTGGAAATAAACAATGCTTTTAAAGGGTCACCCTCAAAGGTAAAGGTTTCCACCTTTCCGAAAGTCTCGCTCTCCGGACGAATATCTGCGATCGCCGCAAACAACTTGCCCGTCACCGGATAAACCAGTTTGTTCCAGTCTTCCGCATGCAACCCTCTTATTACGCCGGGTTTTGATTGTGAGTGGTTCATCTGCACTGGCTTAAAATCCACCCCCGTCAGGGTTCTGAGTTCATCCATATGAAAAACCTCGCGAAAAAATCCTCGCTCGTCGGCGAAACAAGGTCGCTCGACAAGAAACAAACCTTTGATGGAGGTTGGTTTTATGTATTGTTCTCCTGCCACACCCTAATTATAAACCAATCGTCCTAGTCCTCCACTACTTCCAAACGGTACTGAATTTTTTTCTTGTCGAGTAGCTCAGAAAGCATCACGTTTCTTTGATTCGAAGACAAGAACTTGAAGGTCGTCTCCCCCGCCTTTGATTTCCTTTCCTTCTCCTCGAGATGTAGATACTTGATCGCTCTTTCGACAAAAGCTCTCCGCCCGGTCTTCACCACCAAGTGATAGTAGTCGCTTTTCAAACCATAGCGGTACTGGACATATGCGATCGGGTTCAGCAATAGCACCATTGCTGTCGCCACCAAAGCCGGCAGATAAAAACCGGAACCGATCCCGATACCGATCGCCGCTGTGATCCAGATCGTCGCCGCCGTCGTCACTCCCGTCACTTTGCTGCCGCCATTCTTGATGATGACCCCGGCACCCAGGAAACCGATTCCCGAAACAATTTGGGCCATCAAACGTGCCGGGTCAGCCCGGAAGAGACTTGCCTCGACACCCTGATTGTAAATTTCCGCCAAATGGATCGAGATCCCGGCAAGCAAGGTCGAACCGACACAAACCAGCATCTGAGTCCTCATCCCTGCCGCCTTACCGCTCCTTTCCCGATCAAAGCCGATCAGCATTCCCACGACAAAAGAAACCAAGACCTGCAACACTATTTCCAACTGTATATTCATATCAAAGTATCAACTTATATATCGTAATATACACCCAAACGATACAGGAGCAACGCAACAAAGCGGATTCATGTTGCGAGCCGCAATTGTAACCGCAACGAACCACATTGTAATATGAAGATATGCTGCCATTTCTGGTCTTTGGTTTTGTTGCTGAAATTATCGCCAGTTCCGTCGGCTTTGGCGCGAGCACCCTCATCCTCCCCCTCGCCCTAATTTACTTCGACTTCAAAACTGCCCTTACCCTGGTAGCCTTCTTCCACCTATTCGGTACCCTTTCCCGGGCTTATTTTTTCCGTGCCGGAATAAACAAGCGGGTTCTGCTCCAATTCGGTCTTCCCAGTGTCATCCTTGGCCTTATCGGCGCCAGATTGGCAAACGACCTCACCGAAACCCTCTTGAAACAAGCCCTGGGAGCTTTCCTGATCTTTTATGGCACCTTCTCCCTCTGGCACCGTGACTTTCAGGTCAAACCAAAAGCCGCCAACCTTGTTCTCGGCGGCGGCCTGTCCGGCATCATCGCCGGACTGATCGGAACCGGCGGAGCCTTGCGGGCCACCTTCCTTTCTTCTTTCAAAAGTAAAAAGGCCGAGTATCTGGCCACCACTGCGATCGTAGGTTTGATGGTTGACCTGACCCGTATTCCCGTCTATCTCTCCCAGGGCTTCCTGGCCAGTTCACTCTTCAGCACCATCCCCTTTTTGTTTGTGGTTGCCCTCGTGGCCACTTATCTTGGCAAACAAATCGCCAATATTCTGCCAGCCAAACTTTTTGAGAAGGTGGTACTCCTAGCGATCACCGCCGCGGGCCTGATTTTCCTTTTTCGGCCTTAAGATATATAATATGGGCCAAATGAGCCCAACCGAACGATTGCACCCAAAAGAAACCATCCTTAAGGAGCACAAGGACTTTGAGATCCGCCCGGTCGGAGACCTGCAAGCAGAACTTCTTCACAAGTTAGGTCAAGTCTATTTCCAAACCTCGTCCCCGTTAGGTTTATGTGATTCAATGTATGACGCAACCAAGAAAATGGCCGCCATGAACCCCGAAAACACCCATGTGATGCTAAGTAAAAACGGCATCATTTACGCTCTCATCCAAACTCTTCCCATCCAACTCCCTTCTTTTGACTATCGTCCCCGTGCCATTCCTACATACAGACAGGTTGAAGAGGACAGCATTAAAACCCAGAAAAAAATAAACCCCAATTTTATGCTTTGCTTCTCGATCTATTCATTACCGGGTTATGGGGTCGACATTTCCGCCAAAGAACTTCAATCACCAGCACTCTATCTCTTGGGTCATCTGCGGCGAACTCTTCCGAAAGCGTACCGTGTGGTCGCCTATTGCCCTTTTAAGGAAGCCGTAGGAGATCCGCTGGAATCATATTTAAACCACCAGAAAAATAGCGACAATCGTGACCCCCTCGACAAGTACGAAGTTGAAGGCATTACTACGCATATTATCAAGGAAGTCGGAGATTTTTGGAGCAATCATTATTTCGTGGTCATATATCCCAAGACGCCTGAGGAAGCGAAAGACTTCAACCGCTTCAAAATTGTGCGCAAAAATATTCGTCCAGACGCCCCACGCGAAAATAATGTCATCACCTTCGAAGATACACTCAAATATTTTTCCCAACCAAGGTAATTTTCGGTAGCTGACTTCATCTTTCTTTTCCGGCCCTGAACGATATAATATGGGTCAAATGGCCTCCGCTGAACTGGAAACCAAGAAGGAAGTTCTCAATCACGTCTCTGTCATACGAGTCGGCGCCAGACAAGCGGAATTACTCCCCCAACTCGCGAAAATCTACCACGAAACCTGGCGGGCCGAAGGCTTGTGTTCATCAGAGGCCGACGCGATAGAAAAAATGGCCGCCTTTAACCCCGAGGATACCTTTGTGGTCATAGATGATGAAACCGGGGAAGCATATGCCCTGATCCAAACCCTGCCGGTGACAACACCCCTCCTTGTCAATATCCCCACTGAGTATCCCACGTACCGATCGGTTGAAAATAAATGTAAAGCCCATGCCGAAGCTACCAATCCCAATTTTGTGATCTGCTTCTCGATCAACGTCCTACCGGGTTACCGCGTCCAGGTCTCCCCAGACACTGATTGGTCACTCGCCCGTTTTCTGATAGATGGACTCCCCGTTCCGCCCAATGCCAACCGAGTTGCCTATAGCCGTTTCAGCCATTACGATGGACCCACGCCTCTGGATTTCTACCTTGACCACCTGGCCGATCCGCGATCGCTTGGACCTGTCGGTATGCATGAAAATATCGCGGGTCCAAAAAAGAGTGGTATTACCTTTGCCATTATCGAAGAGGCACGTCCCGAAGACGTCAATGGCGGTCGTGCCAATGTTTTGGTCGTTTACCCAAAAAATGATGCCGAAAGAGATGCCTTCGAAGCCGCCCGCACCAGGCGCCTGCTTCACCCCCCGCTTACCCGCACCCAAGGCAACAATATCATTACTTTTGCCGACGTCCCCCTCTAAACAGCGACGTGCTAACATAGAGTTAATGTATCCCGAACATCCAGCCGTCACTCTTCTGAAAAGGAAATATGTCGCGAAAGTAGCCGCCGAAATTGAGAGACTTGTCGCCCCGAGCATAGCGCGTCAAGTCCACGAATCATGTACGTTCAATGACGAACCGCTTGTGGGCCGCGATACTTCTCTCGATGCCATGATCGAAGAAATGAGAAAAAAACAATCCGGCGGCTGAAACCTTGGCATGCTAACATGAAGTTGTGGACCAAAATCTGCTCTTTGCCACCAACAGCAATTCCGATCTCGTCGAAAATATAGTCAAACTGACCGGGCTAAGGTTGGCGAACTATCGCCTGGGCCGTTTCGTTGATGGCGAGGTTTCTCTCCATCTCGATTCCCCCGTCGCCCTCAAGGTCGCTTTCGTTCTAGGGAGTTTCTATCCGCCCGCGGAAAATCTGCTTGAGCTTCTCACCCTCATCAACACCCTCCACATCAATGGCGCCGCCAAAATCGTGGTCGTCATTCCCTATATGGGCTATGGCAAATCAGACCGCCTCGACCGACCCAATATTCCTGTTAATGCCCGACTCTTTGTCCAGGCACTCGAGATGGCCGGCGCCGACCAATTCATCACCCTGAATCTCCACAGCCAGCTGATCTCCCGCTATTTCAGAAATCCCCATCTCGAGATCTCAGCCATGGACCTCTTTGCCAAGCGCCTTGAAGCCCTTGGCCTGACCGATCTGACCGTAGTTACTCCCGATCAGGGCGGCATCGAACGGGCAACTGCCTACGCCAAGGACCTAGGGAAAAATGATATCGTCGTCATTGAAAAACACCGCCCGGCGGATGACGAAACTGAAGTGATCAAGATCAATGGTGATGTCGCCGGCAAAAACGTCATTCTGGTTGACGACATGATCCAAACCGGCAAAACCCTGATCACCGCCGCCACGGCCCTCAAGAAACAGGGTGCGGCTGACATCTATGCCGCCGTCACCCACTTCGTTTACTCCGCCGGCGCCCTCGAATTCCTCACCGACAACCCAGATTTTAAGAAGATCTTTATCACCAACTCTATCCCTGTCCCGGCCGGAACCAAACTTAGCGAAAAATTTGAGGTCCTGCCGATTCAGGAAATCCTCGCCTACGCCATCAAGCCTCTTTTAGCAGGCTAATTACCTCCTCGTCCTCTACCTGAGGAAAGCTATCGTAGTAGCTCCCTACCGCTCCGGCAAAGTCCTCGGGTGCGTCCAGATAGACAACCTCATCT
>CAYQLI010000049.1:0-4982 GCA_964418355.1 uncultured Pseudomonadales bacterium
TGACTTCTGGCGTGGCCACGGCTGGCCAATCGGCAAGATGAACGCTTTCTTCTCCCGTGATATTGGTGTAGATCGCGTCGGTCATGAAGGGCATAAAGGGCATGAGAATGCGAGAGAGAACATCAAATACGGTTCGCATGGTTCGATAACAAGTTTCTTTGTCGGTCGGGTTCGTAGCGGTTGGCCCGACGCGGTCGCGTGAGCGTCTGATATACCAAGTAGAGAGATCTGAAACGAACGATTCAATTGTTGCTGAAGCGGTGAAAGCGTCAAACCCATCTAGTGAGGTAGTAACGTCGATAATAGTCTGATCCAGTCTATGAAGGATCCACAAATCTAGTCTGCTGGGGAGATGTTCGATTTCAATTTTCGGTTCCCAATTTTCTAAAGCCGCATAGTTGGCAAAAAAACGGTATGAATTCCAAAGCATCATGTGGAACAAGCGCTTGGTTTCGGCGGTCATTTTGTAACCAAAAAGGAGATTTCTTTCTGGGTTATGGCGAGCAAAAACCCACCTCATGACGTCAACTCCGATTTTGTCCGCACCTTCATTGAATTCGATCGAGTTCCCCCAAGACTTATGCATCGGACGGCCATCTTCTCCCATCATAGAGGCGAATCCTAGAACGGTTTCGAAAGAGTTGGTATCTTCCAAGACCGTGCTCATCGCGATCATGGCATAAAACCAGTTTTTGAATTGGCCCGGAAAGGATTCGGTAATAAAATCCGCGGGAAACCATTCTTGCCAGTATTTTTTGTCAGAAGTATAGCTAACTTGTTTTGTCTTTGGATCAATGAGGGTGGAGAAAGGAACGATCCCCGCATCAAGCCAGGGGTTGCCGACGTCGCCGATGCGGCTCATTGTGCCACCGCAATGGTCACATTTGATCTTCACCTCATCAATAAATGGCTTATGTGGTGTATGGCCTTCGAATTTTTCCCAACCGGATATCGCTCTTTTTTTCAATTCTTCTTTACCGCCAATGACTGTAAACTCACCGCATTTATCACAAACCCAAATTGGTAAAGCCAGACCCCAGTAACGATTTTTCTTACTGATAAGCCAATCGTGCATATTGTTTAGCCAATCTAATTCTCGGTCAAGACCAAACGCTGGTTTCCAATTAATTTGCTTGGCAACGTCAATCATTTTCTGACGCAGGGTTCGATCCCTTTTGTCCGTGGGATCAACTCGATCCATATCGATATACCATTCATCGGCAACTTTCCATACCAATTCTGTTTTACAGCGCCAGCAGGCGGGATAGCGATGGGTATAGTTTTCGATGCGAAAGACCCAGTTTTCCCCTTCTTTTTCTCGTTCAACCAGGTAATCAAGAATTATTTCGGGATGTTTCTTGGCATTTTTCCCGGAGAGGAAATCGAGTCCGGGAAGATAGTCCGCATTATCGGCAATAATAGGTATCATGGGAAGGCCAAGTTTTTTTCCGAGTTGGAAGTCTTCAGTTCCAGCGCTGACCGCTGTGTGGACAAGCCCAGTTCCTTCCGTATTACTGATTGGCATAATCAGCGGGTCAGCCTCGACAACTATATGAAATTTGTCTGATGTATCTGCTATTTTTTTAACCTCATCGAGGAAATCGAATGGGCCACGATATCGCAGTCCCAGGAGTGACCCTCCTTTCTCAATTTTTAGAACCTGTTTTCGGCCATCTTTGAAAACTTGTTCGACCAGATCTTTTAGGACCCAGAATTTATCACCCAAATTACCTTCCACAAGCGCGTAATCCTGTTTTGGATCAACAGCAACGGCAATATTGGCCGGAATAGTCCATGGCGTTGTTGTCCAAATAAGTAGGTATTCTCCAATGTGACCAATAACTGGTAATTCGAGGTAGATCGATTTATGGGTGAGTTCCTTATAGTCCTCGGTAAGCATTTCGTGCTGACTAATGGCAGTCTCACAACGGGGGCACCACGGGACAGAATCATGTCCCTTATATATCCATCCTTTTTCGAAACAGACCTTTATGAAATACCAGATCATGTAATTGTTTTCTTCTGACATCGTGAAATATGAGTTGTCCCAATCCATAAAATAACCGAGCCGTTTACTTTGTTCTGTCTGGATACCGGAAAATTTCACGACACGATCTTTACAAAGTTGAACAAACTTATCCACACCAAACGACTCGATATCTTTTTTCAATTTGAATCCCTGTTCCTTTTCAACTTCCACCTCGACCCATAGCCCCTGGCAATCGAAACCGTTTTGAAACCTTTGTTTATAGCCTCTCAAATTCTTATAGCGTTGCCAGAGATCCTTAAAAGACCGACCCCAAGCGTGATGAACACCCATTGGGTTGTTCGCCGTAATGGGTCCATCTTGGAAAAAGAATTTATTCTTTGAATCATCGTTCTTGTGAAGATATTTTTCGACTATTCCGTCTGTATACCATTTAGCAAGAAGCTCTTTTTCCATTATTGGGAAATCCGGTGTGCCGGTGACTTCTTGAATCGAGTGTTTTTTTTGTTTGGCCATTTTCTTCATTGTAACCCCTTTAAAACCAAAAAATCCCGCCGTGGCGGGATTAGATCTTGGCTTTCGCCTCGAGGTACCATCTAATCTAACTTAATTACGGCAGTTACGGGCTTACCCGCCCCGGTTTACTTCGACTTTGCCCAGTACGAGTCTACCCCGGGGAGCTCGTCCGTTGATCGCGGACTGATGACGCTTTAAGTGAATTATAGCACTCGGAAAAAGCTGTAGCTCGGTTCTTCGCCGTAGATGTCCTTGAAAATCACCTTGAATTTATTTTGATCAGGCTGGTCAGATAATTTTTTAAGCAATTCGATCATTTTTTCTTTTCCGAAGGTTTTCACCAAGTATTCGACAGCAAAACCACTTTCTTGATACAACCCGGTTCCGAATTTATCGGCACTTTCCAAAAAGCTAACGAATTCGTTGGGTCTTTGGTATTGGGACAGCTGGCCAGCCAGATATAGACAAAGCCCTTCAATCAGCCATTTGGGATTGCGAAAATTATTGGTCAGGATATCCATGAAGCAATGACAGAGTTCATGCTTCAGAAGGGCAGCATAACGTTCCTTGGTATATGTTTTACCGCTTTCTTTAGTATAATTTTTGCGATCGAGTAGAAAAACACCGCCAAACTTTCTTCCCCCGAATCCAGTTACCCAGGAGGGAGTTTTATCACCCATCCAACCATCAATCGTTTTTCGGTTGGGAAGAAGTAAAATTTTGGGTCTATTCTGTGTCCAATCTACTCCGAAAAAACCGTCCAAATCTTTCATGGACTCTTCGTATTGTTTCTCCAACCACAAATCTTTTTTTAGGGTTAAGTTGAAAATCATAGTTCTTTAGTCGGTTTTGACGTAGCGGAATTGTTCGTAGCGGCGGCCTTCTTTTTCGGGAGCGAAGTAGTCGGCGGCTCCTTGGGATTTTTCTTCTCCGTATTGGGATTTGTGACTGCCAATCGCCTTTATTTTCTGGTCAAAAAAGTTAGTTACATCAAATTGAACCAGGTCGGGGTCTCCCCAGGAATCAACGAAAAGAAACTCGGTGACGATGTGGGGAGTGAGGCCTTCTTTGATCTGCTCCGGGAAAAATAAATTGTCGCGGGAATATGGATAGACGGCGTCAATGACTGTAATGGCGGTGTGGCGGTGGTCACGGTGATTGACATATGACCCACCATCGTCATCCCTGACGATTACTTTTCCCGGATTGTGGGTGACAATAATATCGGGGCGAAAGGCTCGGATTTCGCGCACCAGTTTCCCGATAGTGGAAAGATCGTTGGTCACTTCGCCATCGCCGAGATCCAAATTGACACTATCTTTCGGAGTAAGACCCAAAACTTCCAGACCGGCTTCATCCTCGGTCTCACGGATCTTCGCCAGTTCTGCCTCGGTATAATTTTCCTGCCGGGAACCCTTGTTTCCCATCGTCATTTTGACATGCCTTACTTCAAAACCCTCTTTCTTCAGTCTGGCGACCGTGCCGCCGGAGTACATTTCGGCGTCATCGGGATGGGCATAGACGAACATCACCTTTTTCTTGCCGGAAAAAACCTCTGAAAATGAATCTTTGACCATAAATAGATGATAGCTTACTGGCGCTTCCTTAGGAAAGTGGGGATGTCCAGATCGTCCTCGATCGCGACTTCGCGGTGCTTGATGTTCATTCTATCTTTCAGAGTCGGGGCTGCCGTTTCTTCGACCTCTTCAAAGGCGGGCGCGGGTTGCTCTTCCGGATCTTCGCTCACTTCTTCCCGATCAGGCTGGGCTTGGGGCCGGGTGTAAAAACTGGGATTACCGCGGGAGACGAAGCCCTGCATCCGGCGGCGGTTTTCGTCAAAGCCGGTAGCGATGACCGAGATCTTGATATTCTCGCCGAGATCTTCACGGATGGTCGCTCCGAATTTTATATTGGCATCAGGATCGGCCGCACTATTGATGATATTGGCGGCATCATTCACTTCGTTCATAGTCAGGCCGGGCCCGCTGCTGATGATAAAGAGAACGCCGCGGGCGCCATCAATACTGGTTTCCAAAAGCGGAGAACTGACGGCTTCTTTGGCGGCAATGATGGCCCGCTTTTCGCCACTGGCTGTGCCGATACCCATCAAGGCGGAACCGGCGTTGCTCATGATCGTTTTCACGTCAGCGAAGTCAACATTAATGAGACCGGGAATGGTGATCAGGTCGGAAATACTTTGGACTCCTTGGGAAAGAATTGAGTCGGCCATCTTGAAGGCATTCAAGAGGGTGTCTTCTTTTTTGACGACGTCAAGAATTCTTTGGTTGGGAATAACGATCAGGGTATCAACTTCTTTTTTCAGTTTTTCGATGCCCTCTTCAGCCTGGACCATCCGGCGAGTGCCTTCGAAAAGAAATGGTTTGGTGACGACGGCGACCGTCAGAGCGCCGACTTCTTTGGCAACGGAAGCAATGACCGGGGCGGCCCCGGTCCCTGTTCCCCCACCCTCTCCGGCGGT
>CAYQLI010000049.1:5017-8088 GCA_964418355.1 uncultured Pseudomonadales bacterium
AATAAAGACCATGTTCGTGCCGGCCAAAAGGTCGCGGAGCTTATCGCGGCTTTCCTCGGCGGCGGCTTGGCCCATTTCCGGATTGCCGCCGGAACCTAGTCCTTTGGTTGCCCGTTCACCGATCTGAAGTTTTATGTCCGCATTATTCGCCAAGAGAGCCTGAAGATCAGTATTCACCGCGATGAACTCAACCCCCTGGATCTTGCTCTCCGAAATCATCGAGTTTAACGCATTATTACCTCCACCACCCACTCCCAGGACTTTTATTTTGGCAAAGCTATTGATGTCAGGTTTAACTAAGGCCATAGTTCAATTTTGCGGTCAGTATACAGTTTGGGGCAGGATTCGACAAGACCATTATAGGGTCAGGTCATTAGGGCAGAAATGACTTGATAAATTCGACGAATTTACCAAGCATTCCTTTGAGAGGCAGTTTTTGGGTCAGTTGACCAAATCCGGATTTTTTGACCGAAACATATTCATGCTGTTTGCCGGCACCATAAAGCACCAGGCCAACGGTCGCGGCATAAGCCGGCGAATCAATTTCTTCGATCAAACCGGAAAGACCGGCCGGCTGACCGAGACGGGTCGGTAATTGAAGGACACGTTTGCAGGCCGAGGCGGCATCCACAGTCATCGCACCACCGCCGCAAAGGACGATCCCCGCTGGGGTTTGGCCGGCATAACCCGATTTTTTCAAAGCGGTCCCGACCAGAGCGAAGATCTCGTTAAGGCGGGGACGGATAATTCCGTCCACGACGGTTTTCCGCGAGACTGATTTGGTTTCTTCTTTGAGCCCCAGCTTGGTCAAACTGATCTCATCAGCAGTGGTTTTGTCGGGGGAAACTTCCAGTTGTTTACTCAGGAAATGTTTGATCTTTTCAGCTGATTCGAGACTGACCATCAGGCCGATGGCCAGATCGTCGGTCACCTTTTTGGCACCCACCGGGATGACGGCAGAATAGCAACAAGCTCCCTCAATGAAAACGGAAAGACTGGTCGTGCCGCCGCCGATGTCCACCAGGACGACGCCGAGCTCTTTTTCCGTTTCGGTGAGGACCGAGTAGGCGGAGGCGAGACCGGTGTAGACCATGCCGGCAACATCAATACCAATATCAGTGACACAGCGGGCCAGATTCTTCATGGCGATAGCGGAGCAAGTGATCAGGTGAGCATCGGTTTCCAAACGAACGCCGGCCATGCCGATCGGATCTTTGATCCCCCGTTGGGAATCAACGATATATTCGCGGGGCAAAACATGAAGGATCTCGCGACTGCTGGGGAGAGAAATTGCCCGGGCGGCTTCGACCACCCGGTAAACATCTTCCTGATCAATTTCCCCTTCGGGCTGAGTGATAGCGACGACACCTTTGCTATTCTGAGACTGGATATGGTCCCCGGAGATGGAAACATAGGCACTATTGATGGAAAACCCGGCCATTCTTTCGGCGGCCTCGACACAGTCAGTGATCGCACCAACCGCTTCCTCAATATCAACGATCAGGCCTTTTCTGACTCCCCGGCTCGGGGTAGTGGCGACACCGACGACATTGATCTTCTCGGAATCTTGACTGGGAATAGTGATAAGACAGGAAATTTTGCTGCTGCCGATGTCAATTGCGTTGAGTGAGGTTTGTCTGGCCATGCTTACTTTAGTATAGGGTGGTTGTACCTAAAATCAATAACTGTCGGCTTTTTAATTGTAACGACCTCCCCGAGACGTTGTAAAGCTAGAAGTGTCTCGCGGGGATCGTCAGAAAAATTCATGATCAGGTCCGGTTGATCTTTCTCTTTGAGGATTATCATATCACTTAAAAAATAAAGTGCATCCGGTTTTGTCGAGGAGAGGGAGAGTGAATATAGCCAGCTGAAAGCCTTGGTGAGATAGTCTTTACCGGGGATGGTTTTCGCGATCAAAAAATAGTTCGAGTCGGAGTCGGCTTGGGAAAGGACACCGGTTGAAAGCAGCTGAAATGATTTACCCTCAGTGGTCGCCACAAAATTCGCGAGTTCAGCACTGGGCGCCGCGGAAGTAGAGCTAGTCAGAAACGACAAGCCGGGGGTTGCCGCGCTCACGGCGGTTTTGACAAAGTAGACCAGAGCGGGCGGCTGAACTTTGGCCACGAGCTGGCCCTTGAGTTTGGTTTGGAATTCGATTCCATCAACCAGGCCTGTGGCGAGGACCTGCCTTTGAATTTCTTTGAAATTCAGCCGGAGAAATGAATTTCCTTTTTCGCGGTCAAGGAGAGACTGGACGGCTTCGGGGCAGCTTTGACCCCCCATGGTGCAGACGACCTTTCGCACGACCAGGAATTTTTGGTGGAAGAGGATCAAGGCGGAGATCAGGAGGATTGCCAAAACGGGTCCGAGAACGCCATGCCAGGAAAAAATAAACCTGTGTTTGGCTTTAGTCTTCCAGATATCCGTGGATAACATCAATAATTTTTTGGGTGGCTGCTAATGGGTCTGATTCTACTTTTCTTTTGGTAACTTTCATCTTTTTGACGGCCATGATTGCTTCGTACAAGGTTTCGGGGTGAAGGTCTTTTTCGGAAAGGATCACGGCAGGGGTGGCCTTGGCGGCCTCCGTGGCATTCAAGAGCTGCTCATTATGGGAGACCCAGGAGATGGGAATAAAAACGGTTCGTTTTTGGAGGGCCGAAAGCTCGTAGGTCAAATGTGCCCCGGCCCGACTGACGACGACTTCGGCTGACTGGAGATAAGTGGCCGCTTCGTCGGCGAAAAAGTAAGGGGCGTATTGGTACCTGTCTGCCAACTCGCCCAAGGAATCCTTGATCCGGCGGGCCTTATCCAGATCACGGTTCTGGGTACTCGCCCCGGTCTGGTGAACAACGGTAAAATCTTTGACTAGTTGGCCGATTACCGGAAAGAGCGCCTGATTCACCAGGTGACTGCCTTGTTTGCCGCAAGAGATGTAGAGCAGATTCGGGGAAAATTCCTTTTTGAACTTTGGATCAAAGAGTTCCGGCCGCAGGGGAAGTCCGACGACTTGTGATTTTTCTTTCGGGTAACTGGAAAGCGACGAGGCGTGGGTGAGAAAAATCTTTTTG
>CAYQLI010000050.1:0-2250 GCA_964418355.1 uncultured Pseudomonadales bacterium
TGGTCAGCAATTTTCTGGATTTTATTTTTCTTTATATTCTTCTCCGCCGCCGTATAGGACCCATTCACATCACCTGGCGTCTTACCAAAATGGTGATTGCCAGCACCGCCACGGCTCTGGCTCTTTGGGGGCCGATGCGCCTTCTTGATCGCTACGTTTTTGATACTACCCGGACCCTGCCGCTCATCGGTCTGACTCTGATCGTTAGTGGTGTCGGCTTTCTTGTTTACCTAATTTTCTGTAAAATACTCAGAATTGAAGAACTAGCCGATGTAGCCGCACTGGCGAAGAAGCTTGGTAACTGGCGCAGAATCTTAGGTGAATCTGAAGAAGTGATCGAGCCCCCCATCGGCAGCTAATAACATGGACCGTATCAGAAATTTTTCTATCATCGCTCATATCGATGCCGGTAAGTCTACCTTGGCTGACCGCCTGTTGGAGCTCACCGAAACCGTCGCCAAGCGGGAAATGCAGGACCAGCTTCTTGACAGCAACCCGATCGAACGGGAGCGGGGCATCACTATCAAAATGGCCCCGGTAGTGATGCACTATCAAATGGAGGGAATCACTTATCAATTGAACCTCATTGATACTCCAGGCCATGTTGATTTTAATTACGAAGTCGAGCGCGCCCTCCAGGCTTGCGAGGGAGCCATTCTCCTTATAGACGGTACCAAAGGCGTCCAGGCCCAAACTGTGGCGAACTATCACTTGGCTAAAAACCTTGGACTCACCGTCATTCCTGCCATCAACAAGGTTGATGCGCAATTGGCCGATGTCCCGGCTGCCATCCGTCAGGTCAAAAAACTACTTCAAACCGATGATGAACCACTTCTCATTTCTGCCAAAACCGGTCAGGGTGTCGAGGACCTCCTTCAACTTGTCATCAACAAGGTCCCAGCCCCTTCCCCGGCCGAAGAAGAAAAACTGCGCGCCCTCATCTTTAACTCCACCTTTCATACCCATCTTGGTGTCATCGCCTTTGTTCGCCTTTTTTCAGGTGCGATGAAAGCGAAGGAACCTCTCAAGTTCGTCAGTAGTCAGGAGACCTTTGTCCCTACCGAAATCGGGAACCTCAATCCGGGCAGGGTTAGTCAGCCGCAACTAGCCAATGGCTCCGTCGGCTATTTGGTTACTGGCCTAAAAGATATCCGTTCGGTCAAAGTTGGTGATACGATTACCACCAAGGAAGCGATCGTCACCGCCCTCCCCGGCTTCCGTCATATTCGCCCTAATGTCTATTTTGACGTCTTTCCGATTGATAATGCCGCCTATCAGGATCTTATTGATGCACTCGGTAAACTAAAACTCAACGACTCTGCTCTCGAAACCAAGCCGATCAAATCAATCGTTCTCGGCCAAGGGGTCCGGGTTGGCTTTCTTGGTCTTCTCCATGCCGAGGTCGTCAGCGAACGTCTTGAGAGAGAATTTAACCTCCCGGTTATTACCACCTCTCCCAGTGTTGAATATCAGGCCATACTTCGAACTGGCGCCGA
Organism: uncultured Pseudomonadales bacterium; assembly: GCA_964418355.1. Classification (GTDB taxonomy): domain Bacteria; phylum Patescibacteriota; class Microgenomatia; order UBA1400; family MFAQ01; genus 2-01-FULL-50-23. The sequence goes on from CAYQLI010000050.1 coordinate 1,497, forward strand.
AATTTCCTTTACTACCCCGAACGACTTTCCCGATCCGGCCCTAATTCAAGTTACCCGCGAACCAGTTGCCAAAGTCGAAGTCGTTGTTTCTCCTAACTACCTTGGTCCTATCCTTGATGTTTGTCAGGAACTCCGCGGTCAACTTATCAACATGGTTTATCTCGATCAACTCATCGAACTTGAATACAAAATGCCCATGATCGAAGTAATTACCTCACTTCACGATCGCTTAAAAAGCGCCTCCTCTGGTTTTGCTTCTATCAATTACGAACCAGTCGCCTGGCAAGACGCTGACCTGGTCAAATTGACCGTACTCCTGAATCACGAAGAGGCTCCGCCCCTGGCCATGGTTTGCCTTCGGAGTCAGGCCCGTTCCCGCGCCCTCGCCTTGGCCAAGAAACTGAAGGAAGCGATTCCCCGCCAACAGTTCGAGATCCCCATTCAGGTCACTATCGGTGGGGAGATCATCGCCCGCGAAGATATTAAGTCATTTAGAAAAGACGTTGAGGCCAAGCTTCACGGTGGTGACATGAGTCGAAATCGAAAACTTCTCGAAAAACAGAAGAAAGGCAAAGCCAGGATGAAGATGATGGGTAAAGTCGCTCTCCCCCAGGAGGCCTTCCTCGCCGCCGTCCGCGCCGGCCAAGGGGACTAGAAATCGATGGAAATCATTGCGGCTAAATTGGGTCCGAAAAATTCGGTGGTTTTCCAACTGGCGGCCGAAGTAGCCACCTGGACCGCCGCCTGCGCACTT
>CAYQLI010000050.1:2260-6026 GCA_964418355.1 uncultured Pseudomonadales bacterium
CTGGTAACGGAAATTTCCCTTTGGTAGGTTATCAAAAAAGATCGGCACTGCTTCCGAATGAGTTCCTGCCGGATCATAATTAACCACCATCAATTTGATATTTCCATTTGTATCCGTCGAGGCGATTCCTTTGACCCAGCTGCCCTCCCCGGCCAAACTGATCCGGAATGGCCCCAAAGTGTTCAAAAATTGCAGGGCCTTATACCTCGGCTTCTCCTCCGGTGTGCCGAATTTTTCGTGGGTGAGGACACCCCATCGCCCCCAAAGTTTTTCTGTCCCGGGGCCATCCTTGATCTCGAAAACAAAAGCTCTCTGTGCTTTTGCCATCATCACCCTTGATGCGGCGATAGTGTGGATCGCCCCGAAATTAGTGTCATAGCCAGGATCAACATTACTATTGTGTCCCCATTCCGTAATATAAAACTTTAGGTTCAGGAGGGCGGGGATCTTGCTTGCCACTTCACGCGCCGCATTCACGTCTTTTTCAAATTGTTCCAGGTCGGTGGTGTAGCGGTGCCAGGAGAAAAAGTCCATCCGCAGGTTCTTCTTGTCTACAAAGTTCACCATTCTCGTCAGCCAGTCGTTATAGAGCGCCGTGATCGCCGGCCCGCCGAATTCAAAACTGTTAGTGTTCGCTGCTCTCGCTGCTCCTCGTGCCGCATGTTCATATAGAGTCAGATAATTTTTCGCGCCATTCGGTTGGGTATAGTTACCTGACACCCAGCTCTTCCAATCCCCAAATAGGTCCGGCTCGTTCCACACCTCATAAATCACGTTGCTGATATTTTTGTTGCCTCTACCGCTATAGTGCTCGATCGTTGCCTGGATGACACGGCTCCAGTCATTCCAGTCATTTGGCACCGCCAGGATATCTCCCGATGAAATCGCCTGAGGCATATATGAGAGTGATAAGAACGGCTTCGCCCCCGTCGCCAGGATTTCATCCACAGCTACATCCAAACGACTCCAATCGTAGGAGAGTTGGCCTCCGTTTTTCGAGACCACGTTAAAAGCATCATAAAGGTGGTCCAACCGGATATATTCCGGCCGCAATGCCTTGACTTCGTCAATGACGTTGCCGAGCATTGTCTTGGGCTCTTCTCCTCCCTGAGCCAAGTTTCTCCACGGCGTCGGCATCCGGCCCAGAACACCGCTATAGTCCACCACTAGATTGGCCTTTACTCCTGCCGCCCGGCCAACATATCTCACTGCTGCCGGGATTACGACGACGATCGCTACTATCCCGATCAACCCAATTATCAGTGGCAAAAATTGTCGCAGTCTAAATCGCATATCTTAATCCACTTTATCATGGGCGGAAGGTCCCGGGATTCGAGGGAATTGACACCCATTATCACTCGTGCTATTCTTCTGCTAATATGGACCTTAGTTCGCGTCAGACCGCCATCATTAAAGCCATCGTTGAGGAGTACACCCAGTCCGCCGAACCGGTCGGCAGTGTCACTCTCGAGAACAAATATCGCCTTGGGGTTTCCCCCGCGACCCTTCGAAATGAAATGGCCGCCCTTGAAGAAAAAGGTTTTCTGGCTCAGCCCCATGCCTCTGCCGGGCGCATTCCCACCGCCACTGCCATCAAATTTTATGTCAATGAACTCATGAAAGAGCGTGACCTCTCCGTCGCGGAGCAGGTGGCTGTCAAAGAGAACGTCTGGGATTATCGGGCCAATCCAGATGCGCTCCTCCGCGAATCAGTCCGTGTCCTGGCCGACCGGACCAAATCACTCTCGTTTGCCACTCTTGATAAAGACCGTACCTATCACTCCGGATACGCCAACCTGCTCCTGGCCCGCGAATTCTTTAATATTGACCTCACCCGCGAGATCTTTGACATGCTCGACCATAGCAATCGTTTGATGGAGATTTTTAGCCGCGCCCTCGGCGCCCAACCGATCCACCTTTTGATCGGCCGTGACCTCGGCGTTGATATTTTTGAACCGGTTGGTTGTCTCTTCGCCGATGTTCAGATCGGCGACCACCGCGGACAGCTCGGCATCATTGGTCCCTGCCGTCAGGCCTATGACCACAATATCCCGCTGGTCCGTTACGTTGCCAACCTCGTTAATCAAATAGCCGAAACTTGGTAAAAATGACCAAAACCACCAAACCCACCCCCACTGTCATTCCGAGCAAGCCGGTCGAGGGAGGTGCCGATTCTCAAATCGGCCCGAGCGAAGCCGAGGAATCTCTCAGACTCCAGCTCGCCGCTCTTGATGATAAATTCAAGCGCGTCCTCGCTGATTATCAAAATCTCGAACGGAACCAACACCAGTCGAAACTGATCGAAAAAGGAAAAATAATTTCCAAGTTTCTGCCCCTGCTCGACGGCCTCGAACTGACCCATAAACACACCAAAGATCCTGTGACCGAAATGGTGGTAAAAGAGTTCAAAAAAGTTTTAAATGAACTAGGCGTCAGTCTGATTGATAGCGACAAAGGGACTGTCTTCAACTCCCTAACGATGGACTGCATCGAGGTGGTCGAGGGCGACAAAGATAAGGTCGTTAAGACTATCCAACCCGGATATAAACTTGGAGAAATTGTCCTTCGCCCGGCTTCGGTCGAAGTCGGTAGCGGGACTACTATTAGCTAGTTATTAATTGTTAAATAAAACATATGAGCAAAATCATTGGTATTGATCTAGGCACCACTTTTAGCGCTGTTGCTGTCATGGAAGGCGGCAAAGCCAAAATTATCCCTACCGCCGAAGGCAGAAATATCTTTCCGTCTATCGTCGAGCCCGTCAAGGGTCTGGTCGGTGATGTGGCCAAACGCCAAATGGTCCTCAATCCGAAGAACACTATCAATTCCATCAAACGCTTGATGGGTCAAAGATATGACAGCGAACAGGTAAAAAAGGTTACCAAACATGTTCCTTTTGAAGTCGTGAAGGGCAAAGATGGTCTCGCCGATGTCAAAGTCGGGGACAAGGTCTACACCCCTCAGGAAATTTCCGCCAAAATCCTCCAAAAAGCCAAAGCCGATGCCGAAGCCTATCTTGGTGAAAAAGTGACCGAAGCGGTCATTACCGTCCCCGCCTATTTTGATGATTCCCAGCGCCAGGCGACCAAACAAGCCGGGGAGATCGCCGGTCTGACCGTCAAGCGCATCATCAATGAACCGACCGCCGCTTCTCTCGCCTATGGTCTCGACAAAGGCAAGAATGAAACCATCGTCGTTTATGACCTCGGCGGCGGTACCTTCGATGTCTCCGTCCTCGAACTCGGTGACGGTGTCTTTGAAGTGAAAGCGACCAACGGTGACACCTTCCTCGGCGGCGATGACTTTGACCACCGCATTATGGAATGGGTCCTCGACGAATTCAAAAAGGAGAATGGCGTAGACCTGTCTTCAGACAAACAAGCTCTTCAACGGATCAAAGATGCCGCCGAAAAAGCGAAGATTGAGCTCTCCTCCGCTACCGAGACCGAGATCAACCAGCCCTTCATCACCCAAGGAAAAGAAAGTCAGCCCCTTCACCTCACCATGAAGCTTACCCGCGCCAAACTCGAAGAGTTGGTCGCCGACCTGATCAAGAAGACGATCAAGCCCTGCGAGTTGGCCCTCAAGGATGCCAAGCTTTCTGCCAAAGATATCAAAGAGGTGATCCTCGTCGGCGGTATGACCAGAATGCCGAAGGTCCAAGCTGCTGTGAAGGAGTTCTTCGGCAAAGAACCTAACCGAAGTGTGAATCCCGACGAAGCAGTCGCCCTCGGCGCCGCCATTCAGGGAGGCGTCCTCGCCGGTG
>CAYQLI010000050.1:6036-8027 GCA_964418355.1 uncultured Pseudomonadales bacterium
TCTCCTTCTCGATGTCACCCCCTTGACCCTCGGTGTCGAAACCATGGGTGGCGTGATGACCCCCTTGATCGAGCGGAACACCACCATCCCGACCACAAAGTCCCAGGTCTTCTCCACCGCCAGTGACAACCAGCCCCAGGTTGAGATCCAAATCCTTCAGGGAGAGCGTCCGATGGCGAGTGACAACAAACCCCTCGGCCGTTTCGTTCTCGATGGCATCGCCCCGGCGCACCGCGGCGTCCCTCAGATCGAAGTCAGTTTTGACCTTGATGCCAATGGCATCCTGAAGGTTTCTGCCAAGGATAAAGGCACCGGTAAGGAACAGCACATCACCATTCAGAACGTGACCAATCTTTCTGATGAAGAAGTCGAACGGATGAAAGCCGAAGCCGAGAAAAACGCTGAGGAAGACAAGCGGAAGAAAGAATTCGCCGATAAGCGAAACGAAGCCGAAACTTTCATCTTCACCACCCAGAAGGTCGTGAAAGATGCCGGTGACAAATTTGATGCCAAGGCCAAAGAGGAGATCGAGGCCGCCATCAAAGAACTCGAAGACGAAGTGAAAAAGGACACCGCCACCCTTGACTCTCTCAACGAGGCCATGAAAAAAGCCTCTGACATCGCCCAAAAACACGGCGAGGCTCTCTACAAAGCGGCCTCCGAAGCGGACAAGAAAGAAGACAAATCCGAAGAGAAATCCGAGGAAAAGAAAGAAGACAAGACTGCTGAGGAGGGAGAGGTCGTCGAGTAATTACCGTAGTCTTTTCGGTGGTTGATCTGGTCCGACCCCCAAAGTTTCACAGGCGAGTAGATATTCCTGCCAATGGATCTGTCCCTCTTCGCCTTTGAGATAGCAATTCCCGCAAGGAGTGAAACCGGCTAAAACTGCCGCCTCGCGCCGGTTTCGGCGATTCTCTTTTTGTGGACCGTGGTCGCCGGGGGGCAATAATCCGGCCGGCCATATTTTTTCTCCGACCAGTAACCGCCCAGTGGCGGTCTGACCTTCTCCAAACTATTCACCATCGCTCCCTCTTCATCAAGACCAAAGGTCAGATAGAGTCTGCCTAGTTCTCCCGGTTCACCATAAAGAGTTTGTTGATAGAGTTCGTGTGTGGCGTCAGGAACCAGTGAGGCAAAGACCAGAAAATTCCAGTCAACCTTCTTGGTACCCCTTTCATGCCGAGGAAAATAAACACAATTCGCACAACCTCGTCCGCAACAAATCTTGTTTTCGAGCAATACCTCCGGTTGGAGCGGCGCGTATTTTTCAGCCATGGCCGTATTTTACAAGATCCTTAGCCACTTGCAATTTCTTCTCGAAATTCCAGATAGTCATCATAGGTGGACTCGGGGTTGGCCTTGAAAAATTCCACAAAGACCCAATCAATTTCAGCTCCTCCCCTGTGTCTCGGTACATACGGGCAGTTGACACAACCACTCCGGCAGCATCTTTCCATTTCGGCCAGAAAGTCGGCTGCCAGCGGTTTGTGTTCTTCCTTCATAAATCAACTATACCAATTGATATGGCCTGACCTATAATGATAAAATAGGCCGATGTCAAAGGCTGAAAGGCAAACTGAGCGAAAGGTGGCGAAGGCGACTCCTGAAGGTCTCGCTGTTGGTGCTGCCTTTTCCACCCTCAGTTTCTTCCATTTGGCCGTCCAGTCCGGGGCCACCCTCGTCATTCGCGAAGCTCTTCGCTCCACGCCTCCGGAAATCATGGCCACCGCCGCGGCTGTCGTTTTTATCGGGACCGTAGTTACCACCATCCTTTATGAAGCCCATGTTCTCAGGGAGATCGGCTTCACCGCCAATCCGGCAACGACCGCGGCTCATTTTAAGATCGAAAACCCCCTCCTCGCTAGTGCTATCGGCAATCTTTATGCCCAATTGGCTTTCCTCATCAGCCCTGTGGATATGGGTTTCTCCCTCTCCTCGATCGCCCTCGGAGACGGCGGCCTGCTCCTGCTTTCCAATCTTCTCGCCCGTCA
>CAYQLI010000051.1:0-1260 GCA_964418355.1 uncultured Pseudomonadales bacterium
CGTGCTCCCGCGTCTGCGGCATCGGCCCGTCCGGCGCCGCCACCACCAGGATCGCGCCGTCCATCTGCGCGGCACCGGTGATCATGTTCTTGATGTAGTCCTTGTGGCCCGGACAGTCAATGTGGGCGTAGTGCCTCTTGGCTGTTTCGTAAGGGACGTGGCTGATCTGAATCGTGACTCCACGAGCCTTCTCTTCTGGAGAAGCGTCGATCTGGTCAAAGGCCATAGCAGTGGCTAATCCTTTGGCGGCCAGAGTGTTGGTAATAGCAGCGGTAAGAGTGGTCTTACCGTGGTCAACATGGCCAATAGTACCAATGTTGAGATGCGGTTTGGTGCGGTTGAATGCCATTTTATTTTTTTCTAACTATTAATTAATTCTAATTTTACTTACTTAGCCGGTTGCTGGTTGACCTTCAAAAGTTTACTGGCCAAACTGTCAGGTAGGACCTCGTAGTGGCTGGGTTCCATGTAGTAACTGGCACGGCCCGCGGTGAGCGAGCGGATGACAGTGGCGTAGGATCCCATTTCCGAAAGTGGCACATTCGCAACAACAACGCGAGCGTTACCTCTCTGAATCGTGCCCTGAATCTGGGCGCGACGGCTACTGATGTCGCCAATTATATCACCAAGGTAGTCTTCCGGGGTAGTTACCTCCACTTTCATGACAGGCTCGAGGACAACTGGCTTGGCGCTCTTCACTGCGTCCTGGACCGCCATTGAGCCGGCGATCTTGAAGGACATCTCGGAAGAGTCAACTTCGTGGAAGCTTCCGTCAACGACATCAACCTCAATATCAACGACTGGGAAACTGGTGATGATACCATTGGCGAGACACTCGCGAACACCTTTTTCGATCGGGGCAATAAACTCTTTTGGAATGACGCCGCCAACGATCTTGTTGTTGAAAAGGTAGCCTTCACCACGAGTCTTCGGGCGGACGATGAGGACACAGTGGCCGTATTGGCCGCGGCCTCCGGACTGACGAATGTATTTTCCTTCACCGGTAGCTTCTTTGGTGATGGTTTCACGGTAGGCCACCTGAGGGGTACCGGTAGTAGCATCAACTTTGAACTCGCGGCGGAGACGCTCGACGAGAACCTCGAGGTGAAGCTCACCCATGCCGGAGATAACGGTCTGGCCGGTTTCGTGATCGGTGCGGATCTGGAAGGTCGGGTCTTCGTCCCCGAGTTTGTTCAAAGCAAGTCCAAGTTTTTCCTGGTCAGCTTTGGTTTTTGGTTCAACGCGCATAGCAATAACTGG
>CAYQLI010000051.1:1270-1599 GCA_964418355.1 uncultured Pseudomonadales bacterium
CGGGTTCGGGGAAAGTAATGGATTCGAGGATAATGGGCTTGGTTTCTTCGCAAAGGGTGTCCCCTGTCTTGGTGGCTTTGAGGCCGATGACAGCGACGATCTCACCAGCACCAGCCTGTTCAATTTCCTCACGGTCATTACTGTGCATGAGAAGAATGCGGCCAACGCGCTCACGCTCACGCTTGCCTGGGTTATAGATGAAAGAACCTTGTTTGAGAACGCCGGAATAGATACGAACGTAGGTGAGACGACCGACGTGAGAGTCGGCTTGAATCTTGAAGGCAAGGCCGGCGAAAGGTTCACCAAGTTCGGGTTTTCTGGTTTCTTCG
>CAYQLI010000051.1:1609-1924 GCA_964418355.1 uncultured Pseudomonadales bacterium
GGCGCTTGTGTCCGGATTGGTACCACTGACAGAACCGCGGTCCAATGGAGAGGGAAGGAAATCAACGACAGCGTCAAGAAGAGGCTGAACGCCCTTGTTTCGAAGGGAAGAGCCGGGGAAAACGGGAACAAGGATGTTGCCGCAAGTGGCTTTGCGAAGGGCGGTCTTCAGATCGGGGACCAAAAGTTCTTTGCCCTCGAGAAAGTCGTTAATAAGTTTGTCGTCAGTTTCGGCAACGACCTCGATCAGTTTGGCGCGGGCCGCTTCGACCTCATCTTTCATTTCGGCCGGGATTTCGTCGGAAACGACGTACTT
>CAYQLI010000051.1:1934-3083 GCA_964418355.1 uncultured Pseudomonadales bacterium
TGGCGCCGGTTTCATCGCCCTGCCAGACGATAGCTTTTCTTTCGAGAAGAAGGACAATCCCCTTAAAGGTATTTTCGACACCGATAGGAAGGGCCATAACAGCGGTCTTGGCACCGAGTTTTTCGTGGACTTCCTTGATCGTATTCATGAAATCAGCACCGAGGACGTCCATCTTGTTCACGAAAGCGATACGGGGAACTTTGTATTTGTCAGCCTGGCGCCAGACAGTTTCGGTCTGGGATTGGACACCGGATCCAGCATCGAGGACGATGATGCCTCCATCGAGAACGCGCAGGGAACGCTCGACTTCGGCAGTGAAGTCAACGTGGCCCGGGGTGTCAATGATGTTAAAGCGGTGCTCGTCTTTGTAAAGGGAATCGGTCAGAATAGGAGTCCAGAAAGTGGTGATGGCGGCGGAGACGATGGTGATACCGCGCTCGCGCTCCTGGTCCATCCAGTCCATGACGGTGTTGCCTTCGTCAATATCGCCGATCTTGTAGGTTTGGCCTGTATAGAAAAGGATCCGCTCGGAAGTAGTGGTCTTACCCGCGTCAATATGAGCAATAATGCCGATGTTTCGAACTCGGTTTAAGGGTACTTTTTTCTGGTTAACTGTAGTGGCCATGTTCTTTGGTTCCGACAAGAAAAAACTGCTCCTCGAAAGCAGTTATTTTCATAACGAAGCTAATTTTAACATAAACCCCTCTAAAATTCAAAATGGATGTATTTGAAGCGATATTTCTGCCCGTGCCTAAAGAGGGCAAAACCCTCGGTTTGGGGGGCGAGGCTGATCGCCAGGCCGAGGAATCGAGTTTTTAGGCGATATTGGCTGGGATAGGCATTGAAGGCCCACCATTTGCGGAGCCGTTCTCCCAGGGAAAGATTGACAAGTAGATCGGGGGTAGCGGTGAACGGTGAGACCCGAGGGTCAAGAAATTTGCTCCTGATGATCCCGACCGGGGCGACCAGCAGTAATTTACCCTTTGTTTCTTTGGCAACTTTCATCAGAAAAAGAGAAAGGGCGATGTGGTCGGGGTGCCCCGTGACACCTGAGGGATCATAGCTAACAACAAGGTCAAAATGGCTAACATATTCCTGGATCACCGGTTTCCAAACAGGAGAATCTTTTAGCTTCCCGTCCGGAAAGTT
>CAYQLI010000051.1:3105-7253 GCA_964418355.1 uncultured Pseudomonadales bacterium
CCAACGCCGAGCCTCCGGACGGCGAGAAAAAACTCCCCCCTACGGATCTGGCCCAGGCTTTGGCCCCGACCATGGATATGAATCTTGCCCTGGTCACCTGAAGTGAGACAAACGACTGAGACCTTAGCGCCGGATGAGAGGAGCTTTTGGATCAGGCCGCCGGTCATGACGGTTTCGTCATCGGGGTGAGGAAAAATGACGAGAACTTTTTTGTTTTGGAGGTCAGATAAGGTTTTGATAGTGGCCATGACGCAACCTAATGCGATTGCGGTCCCGCGAGCGGGAAGGTTCCACCTCAATCTAGTTACTTTATTTATGAACTAAACCATCAACGAGATGGCGCACGCTTCCACCTCTCGGTTTGTTCCTACAATGATATCAGAAAAGTTTACCAGCGGAAGTGGCTGAAGGCATCTTTAGGATTTGTGCTAGGATTTTATCAATGAGGTTTATTTTTTTGCGCCATGGCGACACCGAGGCAAAGGTAGAAGAAGTAGTCCAACGAATAAACAACCCACTTTCTGAAGCCGGGAAACTGCAAGCCGAGCATGTAGTAAAAGACTTAGTTCCTTTCAAGATTGATCTGATGATATCAAGCCCGTTTCCCAGAGCTCGTGATACATCGATGATTGTAAATAAATCACTCCAGAAAGAGTTGATTTTTAGTGATTTGCTGGCCGAGGTCAAATGGCCTACGGAGTTAGAAGGTATTAGTGTTTCTGATCCCAGAGTTGTTGACTACAGAAAGCTAAGGAGCGATAAAAGTGTTTCCGACGTCTCGTGGCACTATTCTGATGAAGAAAATTTCGTAGACCTGAAAGCCAGGGCAGCGAAACTATTGGGGTGGCTAAAGGGTCTGAAGGGAGAAAATATTCTGGTAGTTACCCATTCGACTTTTCTGAAGGTAATCGTATCGGTAATGTGCCATGGCGAGAACGTGACCTGGCCGATTTATTATGATTTCTTGTCATTCACTCGACCCAAGCACACCTCGATATCAACCTTTAACTTTACCGATAAGGGTAAGTGGCAAATGGATACATGGAACATGCTAAATGAATAAAGGACGAGGTCGGACGAGGACTACCAGCGGAAGTGACTGAACGCTTTGTTGGCGTCAGCCATTCTGTGGGTGTCGAGCTTCTTCTTGATGGCGTTGCCGGTTTGCTCGTGGGCTTCCATGAATTCAGCCACGAGTTTGGCGGCGAAGGAGTGATAGGAACTGTTGCTTCGGGCGCGGGCGGCGTCAACCATCCAGCGGAGAGCCAGGGTTTGTTTGCGTTCGTTTCGGACCGGCATTGGAACCTGGTAGGAAGCGCCACCGACGCGGCGGGAACGGACTTCCATCTGAGGTTTGACGTTTTCGAGGGCTTCATTTAGGTAGGTCATCTCGTCGGTCTTGGTTTGTTCTTTGAGGAGAGTGAGGGCGTCGTAGACCTGCTTGGTCGCGACGGATTTTTTGCCATCACTCATAACGGAATTGATCAGTTTGGTCACCATCTCGCTATTGTATTTAGCGTCCGGAGTGATCGTCCTGGTGTAGTTTTTGTGAGCTCTCATATTTATTTAGCTGGTGTTTTGGCCAGGCGGGCGCCGTATTTACTGCGACTGGTGCTTCTTTTTTCGACACCGGCACAATCCAACTTGCCTCTGATAATGTGGTACTTCACTCCCGGAAGGTCGCGGACACGGCCGCCACGGATCATCACGATGCTGTGTTCGGCCAGATTGTGGCCTTCGCCCATGATGTAGGCGGTGACTTCCTGTTTGTTACTAAGACGGACACGGGCGATCTTGCGCAGAGCGGAGTTCGGCTTCTTCGGGTCATCGTCTTGACCTGAAGACACACCCCGATCTTCTGGGGGTTCATATTTGAGGTCATACGCCGCTTCACGGAGTTAAAACTCTTGCGGAGAGCAGTGGTTTTAATTTTCCGAGGCAAGCTCTTGCGACCTTTTTTGACTAGTTGGTTGATTGTAGGCATAAGATAGCGTCCTATATTTTACCAGAGATTCTCAATTGCCGCACGGGATTTGCTCGTGGGGATGAGGCGACCAATAATAACGTTCTCTTTCATGCCGATCAAATGGTCAACGCGACCTTGGACCGAAGCGTCGGTCAGGACACTAGTGGTGTCCTGGAACGAAGCGGCGGAAAGCCAACTGTCGGTGTAGAGAGAAGCGCGGATAGTACCCAAGATGATATGGGTCGCGGTGGCGGGATTGCCTCCCTGGGCAATGACGGCTTCGTTGGCCAATTCATAAGTACCGCGGCTGACGACGTCTCCGGAGAGAAGCTGGGTGTCGCCCGGTTCGTCAATTCTGATCTTGTCACTCATCTGGCGGACGATGACTTCAAAGTGCTTATCGTTGATGGAGATACCCTGAGACTCGTAGACACCCTGAACCTCTTTGATGAGATACTCTTGGCTTGGGCGAAGACCCTTGATCTTCAATAGAGTCTTGACATCAACACTTCCGGAAGCCAATTGAGTACCAGCACCAACGACGTCACCGTCGGCGACGAGGAGGTTAAGAGTGAGAGGAACAATATATTCCTTGCGTTCCTCTTTACTGCCTGTAGGGGTGATGGTGATATGGTAACCATTATCGGTTTCCAGAACTTTGACCTTGCCGGCAACTTCAGCAATAGGAGCGGCGATCTTCGGAGCGCGAGCTTCGAGGAGTTCGGTGACGCGGGGAAGACCCTGGGTCACGTCGAGACCGGCGACACCTCCAGAATGCTTGGTACGCATGGTCAGCTGGGTACCAGGTTCACCGATACTTTGAGCGGCGATGATACCAACGGGGTCACCAACCTTGGCCATAGCATTGGTGGCGTAATTGAAACCATAGCATTTGGCGCAGATGCCGAAACGGAGTTTGCAGGTTAAGGGGGAGTGAACAAAGACGTTCTCAACCTTGGCCTCTTTGATGGCTTTGGCCAGTTCGTCAGTAATGAGCTCACCGGCATTAACCAAAACTTTTTTGCTTTCGGGGTCAACGACTTTCTTGGCGGCGATCCGGGTGACAAGACGGGCGGCAAATTGACCAGTACGATAATCGGAGCGGATCTCGAGACCTTCGGCTTCGCCACAGTCGTCAGCACGAACGATGACATCATGAGAAACGTCAACCAAGCGGCGGGTAAGGTATCCGGCATCAGCAGTACGAAGTGCGGTGTCGGTCAGACCCTTGCGGTCACCACGGATAGCGGTAACGTATTCGAAGATGGTCAAACCCTCACGGTAGTTGCTCTTGGTTGGCAGTTCGACAAAATTACCCAAGGGGTCAACACCGATACCACGCATAGCGGAGAGTTGTTTGATAGTGTTCTTGTTGATACGTCCACCGCCGGTGTCAATGATGGTTCTAATTGGGTTATCAATGGAGAAGGTGGACCAGGTTTTTTCGGCCAGTTCGTCGGTAGTACTCATCCACATGTCAATGGTCAGCTTCTTTCTTTCTTCATTGGTGATCAGACCAAGGCGGTAGTTATCTTCGATTTCCTTAGCTTTGCGGTTACCCTCCTGAATGATGTCTTCTTTGCCGCTATAAAGTTCGTTATCGGAGATCGAGAAGGACAAGCCGGAAGTAGTGACTACTTCAAACCCAAGGTTCTTGATGTCATCAATCAGCTTGACGACACGGCTGTTATCGAGTTCCTTGATCGCCTTTTCGAAGAGATTGGAAAGGGCTTTGCTTGGCATCGCTTCGTTGTTGAAACTCCATTCCTCGGGCAAGATCTGGTTGAAAAGAATCCGGCCGACGGTAGTGTCAGTTAGAACGGTGTCTTCTGGATTCAAGCGAACTTTGATCGCCTGACGCAGTTTGATGACGTCATTTTGGTGGGCGGTGATGGCCTCTTCACGGCTGGAGAAAGGTGAGGTGTGAGCCGGAACCATGACGTCAATGGAGGAGATGAGGTAAATACCAATACCCATTTCCTTTTTGACCGGGATGTTGATCGGGTTACCACTGGAGGGCTTCAAGAGGTTGATGCGAGGGAACATGTATTTCACCGCTTCCTTCTTGGCTTTGTCGGTATCCGCCTTGGCCGGAAATGTGGTGAAGATCAGGTACTTCATGTCGTAGGTGAACGCCATGGTGATGCTGCGTGCCGGCGGCGGACCCTCCTCGGGCGCGGCG
>CAYQLI010000051.1:7263-7987 GCA_964418355.1 uncultured Pseudomonadales bacterium
GGTCAAGGGGACGTGAACAGCCATCTGGTCGCCGTCAAAGTCAGCGTTGAAGCCTTCACAAACGACGGGGTGAAGTCTGATGGCAGAGCCCTCGACGAGAATGGGCCAGAACGCCTGAATGGAGAGTTTGTGGAGCGTCGGAGCGCGGTTTAGGAGGACGGGGTGCTCATGGGTGATTTCCTCGAGGATGTCAAAAACTTCGGGAGGACGTTTCTCGATGATATTTTTGGCAGATTTGACGTTGGGGGCGAGACCCTTGAGGATCAGCTCGCGGAGGACAAAGGGCTTGAACATTTCCAAGGCCATTTCTTTTGGCAAACCACATTGGTTGATGTTGAGCTCCGGTCCGACGACGATGACGGAACGACCGGAATAGTCAACACGCTTACCCAAAAGGTTTTGGCGGAAGCGACCCTGCTTACCTTTCAAGAGATCGGAGATGCTCTTCAGAGTCTTGCCGGTGCGGCTCCTTCTGCTGGTTTTGGCCTGAGAAGAATCAATGAGGGCATCGAGGGCCTCCTGAAGCATCCGTTTTTCGTTTCGCAAAATGATCTCGGGGGCACCAAGATCAATCAGGTGCTTCAAACGGTTGTTGCGGTTGATGACGCGACGGTAGAGGTCGTTCAGATCAGAAGCGGCATAACGACCGCCGGAAAGCTGGACCATGGGACGAAGGTCGGGCGGAATGACGGGAAGGACGGTGAGGATCATCCATTCCGGCTTG
>CAYQLI010000052.1:0-7954 GCA_964418355.1 uncultured Pseudomonadales bacterium
TACTGGGTCGCGGCCGCACCGGGGTCTTCACTACCCCCCACGGACAGATCCAAACCCCGGTTTTTATGCCCGTCGGCACTCACGCCTCGGTCAAATCCGTCAATCCGGCCGATCTACAGAAAATGAACGCCCAGATCATTCTGGCGAACAATTATCATCTTTTCCTTCGTCCGGGAAGCGACGTCATCACCAAAATGGGCGGACTTCACTCTTTTATGAACTGGGACAAACCGATCCTGACCGACAGTGGCGGTTTCCAGGTTTGGTCCCTCGGGCAAGGGAAAGCGGGTTTAGCCAAGATCAGCCCTGACGGCGTCGAATTCCGCTCTCATCTCGACGGCTCGATCAACTTTCTCTCCCCCGAAACCGCCATCAACTCCGAGGTGAAGCTGGGTGCTGACATCATCATGGCCTTTGACCAATGCACGAAAGACACCGCCAACAAAGCTGAGGCGCGCGAAGCCCTCGAACTGACCAATAATTGGCTCATCCGAAGCAAAAAGGAATGGCAAAAACAGGACACCGGCAAACAAGCTCTTTTTGGCATCATCCAGGGAGCGCTCCATGAGGATCTTCGCCGTGAAGCCGCTGAATTTGTCATAAAACAAGATCTGCCGGGCATTGGTCTCGGCGGAGAAACAATTGGCTACAACATGACCGGCACCAAAGAAGTGATTGATTGGATCGCTGATCTCCTTCCCGAGAACAAACCCCGCTACACCATGGGTCTGGGTCTGAAGCCCTCCGATGTCTTGGTCGCCATTTCTCTTGGCATTGATATGTTTGACTGCGTCGCCCCGACTCGTTTGGCCCGAAACGGGGCGCTGTATACCGGCAAAGTAACCATGAGAAACAATGAATATTGCTTCGAAAGTGAATATCCCAATGAAAGGATCAATATCGAAAACAAACAATTCGAAACCGATAGTGGTCCCATTGATTCTGATTGTGATTGTGATACCTGTGCCCATTTTACCCGAGCCTATCTCCATCATCTCTACCGCAGTCGTGAGCTTCTCTATTATTCCCTCGCCAGTATTCATAATCTACGGATGATCATAAAAACCGTCGAGGAAGCCAAAAAGTTTGCCTTTAATGTCTAAAGAGATCCTTCTCAAAAATCTCCCTAAGGTCGTAAGGGCCGATAACTGCCTAACCAGTTCGCTGAGTACCATCGTCAACATACTCGATCAAAATCTTCATCTGAATCCTTACCGTGTCATGGAAGTCATGAGCAGTACTGACTCCTATTGCACTGCCAGCCTTTTTGCCTTATTCGCCGAAAATGGCATTACCGATATTAATCACGAAGTCATCGAAGTACCCAAGAAACACAAGCTGCTTTTTCAGATTCTTCGCCAGGCCCTTCAGGGAGGAACCAT
The DNA here is from genome assembly GCA_964418355.1 of uncultured Pseudomonadales bacterium. Lineage (GTDB taxonomy): Bacteria > Patescibacteriota > Microgenomatia > UBA1400 > MFAQ01 > 2-01-FULL-50-23. The sequence goes on from CAYQLI010000052.1 coordinate 1,383, forward strand.
TTGTGAACTTTGCGTCGAAACAGACAATTGGGCCAAAGTCACCCACGGTCCGGTCCCACGCAAAAACGAAGAATTTCATTCAATTGTTATTTACGGTTATTATCAACCGAAGGAGGACGTTGAATCCGGTTATTTTTATGTCGCCGACTTTTATCATCAAGGAAATCTTTTTGTTAGTTGGTATAACATATTTAAATGTTTATGCCTAGAAAAAAATTATTTGGTTGCAGTCAACCTTTTTGGCCTTTGTCTTGATCATGCCGGGCTGATACCGCAATTTGGCGTCACCGAAGAATACATCAAAAAGACAGAACAGGAAAAAATTCTTGAACGAATCCCCAAAAAAGGCAATCCAAAACAACAGTTGAAGTACCTGCTCAAACCCAAACGAAAACAAAAGTAGTTTGCTCCTAGCAGGTCTATAGGCTATAATCTGGCCTCAAATGTCCGAGGAGTTCACTCTCAAAAAACATAATTTTGAATTCGCCCATTCATTCAATTGTATGGCCGAATCCGTTGCCACCGTCTCAAAATTTTTTAACCGGCGGCATCACTTAAATGGTTTTCGCATTGCCAATCGCCTGCCGGAACCGGACGATTTCCACCTTGCCAATCTTTTCGACCTCCTGGAGAAAAACAATATCAAAAGTATGTCCCATGAACTTATCGAAATTCCTGACAACCGAACCTTATTTTTCCAAACCATCAAACAAGCCCTACTCGGCGGCGCCCTTTGCGAAATCGGGGTCAAAAGTACTCCTTGGATCCGTATTGCCGTCGGCATTGAGGATCCCACGCCGGATAGAAGCAATCACTCCGTAGTAATTTACGGCTACTACCAACCCGATAATAATGTCGCCAAAGGCTACTTTTACGTTATCGACCCATGGCAAAGTAAAAAAAGATTTGTAGACAGCAATGATGTTTACCAAACGATTCTTAGACCCGGTATTATCATCAATCTTTTTAATTTATGCCTTGATCATGCTGATCTAGTTGATCGCTTTGGCATCAAAGAATCGCAAATTGATCCGAAAGCACAGCGGGCGATCATTAGTCGAAGTCCCTACGAAACCACCGACAGGAAAAGTTTGACCAGTCTTTTCAAACACGACTAGGAGATCAGCATCACGTCACCGAAACTAAAAAACCGGTAACTGTTTTCAATCGCATGCTGATAAGCCTTCCCGATCAGACTTCTCTTGAAACTAGTAAATTTTTCTGGGGAGTTTGGCAGGGACACAAAGGCGGACACCAGCATCAGCAAGGTACTCTTCGGTAAGTGGAAATTGGTCATCAGGGAGTCAACAAATTTGAACCTGTAGGGTGGATAGATAAAAATTCTCGTTTCTCCTTCTTTTGGAAACAAAATTCCGTTTTCGTCAACACAGCTTTCCAACACACGAGTCGTTGTCGTTCCCACAGAAATTATTCTCTTGCCCGCCGCCTTCGCCTGGTTCAACCTTCGCACCGTCTCTTCATCCAAAGAAAACCACTCCGGGTGCATCTGGTGATCTTCAATTTTTTCTGTCTTCACTCCCCGAAAAGTACCAAGACCAACATGTAAGGTCAGAAATTCTGTCTGGATACTTTTTTCCCGTAAGGCAATCATTAGCTCTTTGGTGAAATGAAGCCCGGCTGTCGGCGCCGCCACTGAACCCTCCTTTTTGGCGTAAACTGTTTGGTAGATCCGCCGCAGTTCTCTTTCTGTTTTCAGACTGTGAATATATGGCGGGATCGGTGTCTTCCCGAATTCGAAAATGCGCTCCCGTAGATACTCGCCTCTATCAGCAAATTTGAGAGTCACTATTTCTTCTTTTCTATCAATCACCTCGGCTTTCAACACTTCTATCTCCAGTTTCTGACCCACTTTCAATCCCGGAGTCGAGATGGCTTCCCAGGTATTTTCGTTTAACTGTCTTGTCAGAAGTATTTCCACCTTTCCCCCGGTAGATTTTTGTCCGAACATCCGCACGGGCATTACCTTCGTCTGGTTGAAAACCAAAACGTCATTGGGTGTCAGCAGAGCCAAGAGATCAGAAACATGCTTATCTTCCATCTTCCCGTTTTTTCGGTCAACCAACATCAAGCGGGCTGTGTCTCTCGGATCAGCCGGCGACTGGGCGATCCTGTCTTGTTCAAGGTGATAATCAAATAATCCTATCTCCATTTTATTTCCAGTTTTGAATTTCGCTTAATCCTACCACAACCGTTATTTTTCTAAAGAAGCAGTCTTCAATTCTTTCACCTTCCACATAAACAATCTGCCTTTGTTTTTTGCATTCATCGCCCCTTTCACAAAAGTTCGGGCCTCCTCAAGGATCGGCCGGGGGGTATTCTTGCATAGTCTCATATATAGACTCGTGTGCGCCTTGTCATCCAGTTCCAGCGCCAGCCGGTAAGCATAGTCCTGCCATTCGCGGGAGATCCGCCTCTGTTTATCCTCATCAATCTTATATTTATCAAGAATCCCGGAAAGCGGTTTAAAACTGCTCATGAACATATTGTACGTGGCTCGGTGTCACTGTGTCACTTTCCTTACTTCTCTTCAATTACAAAAAGCTCTTTGTAATATGTCCTCTTTCTTTCTTCCTGATGATAAATCATTTTCAAGCCCTCTTCTTCAAAGTATCTTTCCAATTCCCCTCTCTGGAAATAGCTTCCCAAAAAAATTGCTGATGGTTGTCCGGCCGAAGTATTCACGTAAATATCCCGATACACTAGATCAAGTTTCGAGAAAAAATCAGTATAAGTCTCCTCGAGAATTATTATTCGCCTCCCAACCCGCCGCATCTCTTTGATGATTTCATATGGATATGGGGTATGGTGCAATACCAGGGTACAAATCACACAATCAAAACTCTGATCATCAAAGGGAAAGATCTTCCCGTCATAGACCAAAACCCTTTCCTTATTCGGAGCATCTTCATTGACCTGGATATCAATGACCGTTGGCTGATAGCCGTCCTCCTCCATGAAAGTAGCGAAATAGCCCAAACCATTTCCGACTTTGAGAACTTTTCCCAAAAGAAACGGTTCAAACCGTGAGAACCACTTTCCTTCCTGGTCATAGATATACCGCCGCATCCGGTTGTCTGTTTCTGGTGATTTCATACCAGCTTTTTACTCCTCTATCGAAGCCAAATCTTGACAAAACGCTTGTCGTTTTGGACACCTTTTTGACAAAGATTTTGCCTAACTGACTCCGTCCCGCTCGGAGATAAACTTACGGAAAGCAATTACTAGCTCGTCATAATCATCAGCCCCCAGCCTTTCCTCGAATAGACTTCTTCTCAGCAAACCATGACCCTCCAAATAACGGAGGGCTTCATCTCCCGTAAACGTCGGCAAAACCCATCCAATATCAATCGCCCCCAAAGAGTCTGCTTTCATCAGCACCAACTCCTCATCGGTGGATAGCTCTTTAATTTTGTCGTGTACCTCGACCAAATGAACCACCATTTCCTTTTGCTCAACTGTCATCTCATCCCCGATCTGATCACCAAATAGAAAATTCCGCGCCATTATTCCCCCGGCGACCATATGCTTTGCTTTCTTATCCATTATTCCCTCCAGTCCGACCGCCTCCGATAACTCAAATTCTCCGTAGTAGCCAATATCATGAAGAACTGCCGCCATGACCAATACCAAAGGATCAACCTGATGAACATTAGCCAAGCGACCGGCGTGATATATCACGGCAATGGTGTGTGGAATATCAAAACCAGGCCTGCCTTTTTCCAAATAGCCAAGGGCAAAATCAAACGCCCTTTCCAAAATATCTCTGTAATGACCCAGGTCCTCAGGAAAAATATTTTTTAATACCTCATCTCTTTCGGCTTTCATATGTTTGACAAAACTAATAATCTTGTTAAGATACGTTTTAGCAGTCAAACAAGCACGATTCTTGACTTAACCGCCATCAATCTCTGACTTATCTTTGACAAAAAATGAAAAGCTATTACGAATACCTGGATCCGGACTACTTTGATGGCCTTTGTCTTACCGCGATTAATTCTCTCGAAAAGGGAGACAACGTTTGTGTCTCTTCATTTTCGGGAGGAGGCCGAAAAACTTATCTCAACCTTCTATTGTTATTACTCAAAAAAAGGAAATCCTTTGAAAAAATTATTCTCTATGATCCCACCCTTGAAGACATCGATCCGGTCAAGTTTGTGAAAAATGCTCTCAAAAACAATTCCTCCAGAAATCTTTTTATCATCAGACTTTTCGAACTGATTCCGGAAAAAGTCACCATCCTCGAACGGCTGCAGGCTCTAAAATGCCAAAATCCTCTTGAAAACGTCTTTCTGGTTATCACCGACCATACCGGGGTCACCAACCAAAAAGATTATTTTGCGGCGTCGGCACCCTTCTTTGGCACTAGACTATATCTGGCCCCCTTTGATCGCAAACAAACCGAAAAAATGATCCAGATCAATGCCCAATTTTTTGGTTGGGTCACGCCCCCTTCAATGAATACCGAGATCTACCGCCTAACCGGCGGAATCCCCAGACTAATCAAATACGTTTGCAAAGAAATCGTCGAAAACAACGTCCCAGCTGAGTCAATCAAAAGATTCATCGCCAACCCCTCAATTCAATTTCAGCTCGAAAAAATGACCAAACTAGCTCTCGCTTCAAACAAGGAAACGTTAAAAAAACTTGGTCTACTGGACCCACAAGGACATTTCAAGTCGAGTCTTCTCGACTACTACTTCAAAAACCTTCGTGTTGATATCGCTTTTGAAGTCTTGCCTCATCTAACCAAAATGGAAAAAACCATTTTTTCACTTTTGTACGAAAACAAAAATCAAGTTGTTAGTCTCGATCAAATTGGTGACTTTCTGGAATTATCTGGCTGTGATTTTTCTCTCTGGAATATTTACAAAATAATCTCGAGGCTTAAGACAAAAATCAGAGATAACTTCATTATCGAAAACCTCAAAGGACAAGGCTATTCTTTAAAGTTGGCCTAATCTGTTATTTCCTCACCAAGAAAATGTTATAGCTATTGAATCCCCATTGGTGAATTGGCACCCTTAATTGGTCGAGTTGATCACTTCTGGCCCAACCACAGAAGTTAATCACGATAAAAGGTCCGGGATAATTATCCAAGACCGAGGTTCCACTGTTTTTTATTCGATCCAAATGAATTGCCGTTTCTACAGCCACGTTGCCATCTTGCCGAAATTTATCTGCTTCAGCTCCATATGCTAGTTTTTGGACATAAGCCACCCGGTAGTCCGCCGTCGATCCATTGATCGAAAGCTTTAGTTCTGCATCCAGGAATCTTGACATCCGATATGCCACATCCTCGTCAGGGAAGGTGGCGACATCATTATCCTCACCCTCAAAATACTTACGTATAGGTTCAGCTGGATTTTTCTGGTGTTTAGTATATCCCGAGTGCTCTATGACCAGAAGTGATCCATCGGCCTGAATATAAGTTGAGGCTGTTCCGAGTCCGGGAGCCACTTCTTGATTCAATTGCTCCTGTTCGGCTGCATTGGTAGCAAAATAGTGCACCAGGGTCACTTCATTATCATATTCAAACGGGCTTGGTTTAGGCACTTTTATCGAAAGAGCCATTACCTGGTGATCCCACTGCTCTTTTGTTCCCAAAATCGTCATCGTTTCGGCTGGGACAGCAGTCTCCTCTGGTGTAGCAAGAACTGTCGTGGACGTAGCATCAGGCATTGCGGGGGCATTTGTGGCCTCAGCTTCTGCTAGTGGAGCAGGAGTTGTCGTTGCAGCCACAACATCTGGTGCAGCGGGAGAAGAATCAGGAGAATCAAAGGTCGAGGTCGAAGTGGGTAGAATAACTCCGGCCTGCTCACAAGCAGACAAAAGAGATAGACCAAGTCCCACAAAAAAAAACACCTTTAGGGCTTGCCTTCTGGTCAAGCGAACCCCACGAACTTCCTGAGTAGATTCCTTGACGGGACTGGGTATGACTTTCCTTTCTTTATTCATATCAGACATTAAACATCCTTGATAAATTTAAAATTCGTATATAACAACGGGAGAACTGAGTTTGGAAAGGGGCGGCCGGTCGGCCGCCCCATTCCATTTTTGTCGAAAACTGCGCGTGGTTTAGCGGCGCTTGCGGAACGTGCCCGCAGCACCGATCACCACCAGCGCCAAACCGCCGAAGAGCTGGCCAAATGGCAGCGAGGCGCCGCTTGAGCGCGGCCCGGCGCCACCAACGGTTACCGGCTGGGTTGCAACCGCCGAGCAGGTCAACGCCACGATTGTGGAGTCGCGCCTACCGGCTTCATCCACCATCCAGTAGCCGGAGCTATAGGTTGGGTGGACGATGTAAGTCTTTCCGGGTTCCAGGGCGAACCCTGAGTCGACACCCGTCTCGAACACCACCGCACCGGTCTCGGCGTCCTTGACGTAGACGTAAACCCCCTCAGACATCGTCAGCATCAGGTAGGGCGAGTCGCCGATGCAGGGATCCTGCACGGAAAAGTAGGCGGCCTTCGCGCCCGGGGGCGGGTTCGTGGCCGTGGGCACATCCGTGGGCACATCCGTGGGCACATCGGTCGGCACATCCGTGGGCACAT
>CAYQLI010000053.1:0-3031 GCA_964418355.1 uncultured Pseudomonadales bacterium
TCAAACGGCGTCAAAAACGCCGTAGGATATGCCTCATCATTCTCAGTGCCTCGACCGAAAATCTTCGCCAAACCGATTCCGTAGGCGCCTCGATATTCTGTTACTTTGATCGTATGGTCCACACCCATCTCCGCACCGGCGTTCTTCAAAATACCAATAGCTACCTTCTCCCGCAAATGCTCCCAGGCAATTTCAAGCATTTTTTCGAGATCACCTTCCCAAAACTCAAGCTCTTCCTCGCTGACGTAATAAGCTTTCAGTATCTGTTTTACACTCAGGTGATGTTCAAATATCGCTTTCATTAAGTCTGTCAGGTCTTCCAGTCTCTCTCCCACCAAAACCCCGACTTGGTTAAGAAGCACAATCGCCATCTCATTGCTCCAAGGCAAACCATATCTATCGTCCGTGGCCGCATTGATCAGGTAAGCAGTCTCGGTCATCCCTTCATCCCCGACTTCAGGAGAGAGCATCGTTTCGTCCTGCGTTACTTCGTCCCCGGCTACAACTATCTCGGTTGATTTTTTTGTCATAGCCACATTTTTCCTCTATATGTATTAACCGCCGGGAAAAACCCATTCAGCTCCAGGTTGGAGCACATAAGCCAGATCGCCTCCCCACCTTACCACCGCGTCGAGGTACGTTCTTAGCGTACAGTAAACATCCAGCGGATCCGCTTTCGCCTCCGCCGCGAGTTCAAATTCATCTTCCTCAAGTCTCAGGTAATAACCCCGTGCCTCAAAAACTGACATCGCATCCTCAAACCGGTCCACATCCATCGGCAAGCCAACACGCTTCGCCAGTTCCCTGACCAAATCTATCAGGGAGCGTTCTTTTATCCAACGATTTTCCGCTTCCCCGACTGCTTTGTCACAGGCAACTACCAAGGCCAAAATCATCAATTTCTCGCTCGGGAGAAGGGCTAGGGCGTCGCGTACATTCTGGTATTCTGTCTCATCTTCAATATCTCCCAGTTCAAAAAGGGGCGTCGCGACAGTCTTTCCATTTCCTACAAATCTCTCAGTTTTTCTCATTTGCCTATAGTATATCATAAACTGCCCCATTGACTCTCTATAACTTCTCTGATAACTTCTATATCAGATATGGACAACAATGTTGAAGATCTCAACCTCCCTAAGTTAGACGTTAAACAAAAGAAAGAAATCAATCTCGCTAATCTCCCCGATCTTCTGACTGTCTCCGAAGTCGCCTCCCTCCTGCGTGTTTCCACTCTCACCATCAAGCGCTGGGGCAAGCGCGGCAAGCTTCCGGCTATCCGCATCAACTCCCGCGGCGATCGCCGCTACAAAAAAGAAAGCGTTCTGTGGATGCTCGGGATAAATCCAACTTCCAAATAAATTTTCAATCATTCGCTCACGTTATGATGATTCGCTATTTCTTTCTCAAACTTTCGGCAAAAACAAGATAGGCAAACACTAAGGTAGCCTTAAAAATGCGGGGCAGTCGCTGCGGCTGTTGGAGGAGCCGCCATAACCATTTTAGACCAATTTTCTCAAAAACAACAGGAGCTTCGCGGACCTTACCTAACGCCTCATCAAAAGTCCCACCCACCCCAATCGCCACTCCTGCCCTCAGTCGCCCTTTGTTTGCCGCCAGCCACTTCTCCTGCTTCACCGGGCCGTAGGCTACAAACAAGAAATCCGGTTTGAACTTATTGATCCGAGAAAGAACCGCTTCATTGGCCTCTCCTACCATTTCAGGCGCAGTCTGTGCCCCAGCGTCTGATTCGATATTTAAACCCTCGTTCTCCCTAACAAGCTTTATGGCTAGCTTTTCAGCCGTGTCGCCAAAACCACCCAGAAGAAAGACACGCAGTTTTCTCTCGGACGCCTGACGCACCAAAGTTTTGAAAAGCCAGTACCCTGAAACCGGTTGGCCCACCCTTCCGGAAAGAATCGCCCCTCCGGTCAAGAGTCCTTTAAATATTCTCACCACAATATTGTCTGAAGGCACTACAATCCCGGCATAATATATCGCCGCCAAAGGACCTATTCCATCGGGTGTTATCAAATCAGCGCCTTCTAGGGCCATCCTGAAGTCAAGATCCCTCCGTGCCGTGACAAAAAATTCACTGTAGGCAGTCGCCACCAATTTTGCCACACCGTCGTTCTTGGCGATCCAATTATCTATAAGGATCAGTGTCTCCTCGCGGTTAACCAGATCAACTGTTGTCCCAAGCACCCTTCTCTTCACTTATCCATGATACTATATGTATAAGAACCTCTCAGTCTGACGTCGCCAATACGACACGAGAGATTGAACCTAAATTCTTCCCCCAAGTTAGCCTCGAGATTATCACTCTCCCCCGTACTATGCTAAACATGGATATATTGGTTTTGGACCGATGTATCCGACAGGCAGAGAGGCGATAGTACCCTGTTTTCACGGTCCGAGGCTACCCTTTTGATGAAATTTAGACCCCGAAAATGAGTTGAAGCCAAAATAATTAAAAAACTAACGATACTATAAGTCTGAGGAATATATCTCGTAGTAAAACACTGACAAAAAGGGTGTGACTTAATACTATAGAACATTTGGGGATGGTAAAAAAAGAACAACTGACAGAATAGTTTGAGCAAACTTAATACTCATATTTTGAAGCAAATACCTGGTTTTTGTCCTTTTTCTTCCAAAACGATGAGTATATCCTCCCTACGAAATTATAGATACTCTTAATTATCTACTCATAAAGATTATATTAACTCCACTACCAATAAATAACATGACCGATATAAATTAGACGTTATATATAGTTCGATTATGATAAATTTGAATATATCTTAAGGATTTTTCAGCGTAGAAAGGATATGAAACAGCCAACTTCTGCAAAAAAAAGAAAAGGGATTGCAGAGAAAGACTGGCAAACGATTCACCCTAAAAATATAGATTACCGGATGTTTCTCCGAGACAGTACCTCACATTCCCCCAAAACTATTATGAGTTCATTTATTCGGGTAATTTCACAACGGGCTCGTGAAATATCGAAAAATTAATATAAGTGGAGATTGCCCAA
>CAYQLI010000053.1:3041-6271 GCA_964418355.1 uncultured Pseudomonadales bacterium
TGATCAGATCAACCAAAATCTCCAAAAAGAATAATCCCGCAATGATACCTGGTCACCTAAGTGATTCCTGTAAATAGCCGAGTCTGACAGAGAAGGCCGATTAGCAATCAAGGTAATCAAGTAACGATAAGAGTATTGTGTGTTTTATCTTGATATATCGAATCTTAATGCTTACATATATAGGATATGTATGAGTTCCCTTGTGTCTAAATCGGGTTTGACTTGAAAAAGATCAACGCAGAAAAACGAGACGGTCTACGTTAATTACCGCAAACCACTGATACCCTACCCCATGGGGTATCAGAAAATTTCGTGAAAACTAGCCAACTGTGAAAAGAATCATCCCCTGGTCGAAAGACCGGAGATCTCTCACCGAAGTAGAAGTATCTTTAGTGCTTCTTACATCCTCGGCGATCATCCAAGGCTATACGCGCCCAGCGATAAAATCCAGGAAAAATGATAATTAAGTCACGATCCGAAGACATTCTCATTACAAACAGTTAAGGCGAACCTCAGTTGTTTGTTCAAACCACTTACCGTCTACTCCCCTATAACAATTTCAGGATTCATCACCCCATATTTCGCACTAAGAAAATTGTCAAAATAGCTTCAAAACGTTAAATCAGCACTCTCTTCTCCTGAGTGTTAAGCCGTGACAATTATCTTGATGTATTTGAGAAATTACTTATTCGTGGTGATACTACGCCGATAGAGCTCCAGATTTTCCAACGCTACCCCAGTACCTTTTACTACACACCTTAATGGATCCTCGGCTACGAAGGCTGGGACCCCGGTTTCGGCTGTCAAGAGCTTATCGAAATTTCGCAAGGTCGCGGTTCCTCCGCTCATCACGATCCCCTTATCAATAATGTCACTGGAAAGCTCTGGCGGAACCTCCTCCAATACCGACTTGACCATATTAATGATCCGGGATAGCGGATCACTGATCGCCTCAAAAACATCACCGGAGGTGACCACGATTGACTTCGGTAAACCAGTCACGCTATCTCTACCTGTCACCTCAAGGGTTTCCTCCTTGGGTGGTTTGGTGGCACTGCCTATTTTTACTTTTATTTTCTCCGCCGTTATCTCTCCGATGACCAAATTATGTTTCTTTCTGACATAGCGTGATATAGATTCATCTATTTTATTACCAGCAACTCGAACGCTTTTGAAAGTCACGACACCGCCGAGGGAAATTACCGCCGCCTCACTCGCCCCACCCCCCATATCCAAAATCATATTGCCGCTCGCCTCCGCGATTGAAATGCCGGCACCGATTGCCGCCGCCAAGGGTTCTTCTATCAGATAGGCTACCCGCGCGCCCGCACTCATGGTGGCCGAAAGGACTGCGCGCCTTTCTACCTGGGTTACACCGGCTGGCACGCACACCATCACCTCCGGTTTGAAGAGCTGATTCCCAGCACCGACCTTTCGCAGAAAGTATCTCATCATCGCCTCGGTGACAACATAATCGGCAATCACCCCATCACGCATCGGTTTACTGGCTTTGATATTTCCCGGCGTCCGACCCAACATGACTTCCGCCTCTTTGCCCACCGCCAGAACCTTCGAGTCCGTCAAAGACACCGCCACGACCGTCGGCTCCTCCATGACGATCCCTTCCCCAACCACATAAACCAAACAATTCGCAGTCCCCAAATCAATTCCTACTCTCTTTGACAAAGCGAATTTCATGGCTGAATTGTAACACGACAAAGAGGTTAGTTTTTACTTCCGATCTTGCCAAGAGGGTATAATAAAGGCTATCGTGTCATCCTCGATCAAGCGCAGCCGACTCCTAATCACTATTTTTGTCTCGTTATTCTTAATTGGGGGCACCCTATTGGCCATCCAGATCGCCAAAGGCTATCGCCCTAGCCTCAGCAAAATGTCCCTCAATGGCACGGGTCTTCTCTCCACGACCAGCTATCCAAAAAATGCTCAGGTTTTCATCAATGACCGGCTCACTACTGTCACCGACGATACCCTTAACCTCACTCCCTCCGATTACAATATCAAGATCATCAAGACCGGCTTCCATCCCTGGACCAAAACTATTCCGATCAAATCCGAACTGGTTAGTACCACCGATGCCCGCCTCTTCCCGGCTATCCCAAGCAGTACCCCGCTGACCTTCTATCAAGTCAGCCGCCCACTTATTAGTCCTGATGGGAATCGGTTGGTCTATGTCCTAACCAATTCGCCCTTCGCGGAGGACAACGGTGTCTACGTTCTCTCTCTGGCCAACAATATGATCCTGGGGAACCAGATCATCCAAATCGCTGATCTGAACACCTACGATTACACTAAGGCCGAATTAGTCTGGTCACCGGATGGCACTCAGCTTCTGGCCGTCTTTCATGATGGTAAAAGAATCAGCGCGAGCCACCTCCTCAACTCTCGGGTGATGACTCAGGCAAAAAACTTGGTGGATACGACTATTAGACTCCCGCTTCTTCTCTCTCAGTGGCAGGAACAATTGGGAACGATTAACAAAAATAACCTTGCCCGTTTGCCGGAACTGATGGTAAAAATAGCCACCGAATCAGCGGTCAACGTCTATTTCTCGGGAGATCGCGAAAAACTTCTCTACACCATGAAAACAGATCTTGATCTCCCCGATAACCTGATCGGCAAGATCATTCCGAGCATCAATCCCTCGATTCAGTCGAGAAAATTAACGGCCGGCAAGACCTATGTCTATGATCTCAAAGAGGATAGTAATTACCTTATCTCCGAGGCCAATTACAATCCGGAAACAGAGCAATCCCTGATCACCGACGGAGCCCTTCCCGTGTTGCTGACCAAGCCCGAGAACAAAACCAAGACAATTCCCGAAACCGAATTAAACAAGATCATCCGCCAGATTAACCTTTTGCGTGCCCAAACCGATCCCCATACCACCCAGAATCTGAGCTGGTACTCAACTAGTCGTCACCTCGTTGTCAGCAATCCTGATGGGGTTTCCATCGTCGAATATGACGATAATAATCTGACCTCGATCATCTCGACCCAAATAAACAGCAATTTCGCCGCCTCTTCAACCGATGGTAACCGCCTCCTCATTCTTTCTAATCTGAACCAAAAGCCAGATACCTTCAATCTAATCTCCCTCGACCTCAAATAACCTTTCCAGTGTAAAATATGTCTGTTGACCCGGTAGCTCAGATGGATAGAGCAGCTCACTCCTAACGAGCAGGTCGGCAGTTCAACTCTGCCCCGGGTCA
>CAYQLI010000053.1:6281-7887 GCA_964418355.1 uncultured Pseudomonadales bacterium
ACAGCAGCCGCCCGGTTGGGAAAATGCCCCCTTTGGTGAAGAAAGTTCCGCTTAGGGAGTGAGGGGTGGTAAAATTGGCTTCGTACGGGGTGTAGTGAATCGGTATCACGCTACGTTCGGGACGTAGAGACAGGCGGTCCAATTCCGCCCACCCCGACCCATTACTCCGCTTCCCACTCCTTGGTATAGAGGATTTTCTCGATCGCCAAGTCGTAATCCAGGATTTCATCCTCTTTGAACCAAAGTTTGATCTCATTTTCCGCCTCATCCACCGTCCCTGAAGCGTGAACCAGGTTACGGATCGCTCTCCCCTGAAGATCAGAGATGAAATACGAGTCAATGGTGTAGTCTGCCGTGATCGTGCCCATATCAGCACTTAGGGGATTGGTTGCCCCCCGGATCTTTCGGACGTGAGCGACAGCATGAGCCCCCTCGATCACCATCGCGACGACCGGCCCCGTAGCTAGATACTTCACCAGCTTTTTCATTATGTCGCGAGCGATCTCCATCGGATCATTGGTCCAGTGCTTCTGACCTTTTTCTGCGTAAGAAGCCAGTGTCCTGTCTCCCAGCAGCTTCATCGCCTCGACAGGAAGATCATAATGTTTCGCCGCCTGCTCCTTTGAGGACCAGACCATCTTCATGGCCGTGATCTTCAGCCCCTTCTTCTCAAAACGAGCAATAATCTCACCGATCAGCCCCCGTTGGACCGTATCCGGCTTGAGTAACACCAAACTTCTCTCGTGTAGTTTTGTCTTCATGGGATTATTTTATCTCAAATGGGAGCTTTTCGTAATCACCCACTACCGCCAAGCTTAGCTTCTCGGGCAAAAAGATCATCCGGCAGTACTCCCTCACCTCATCCAAAGTTACTTTGTCAGCACTTTCCTTGATCTCCTCGGGCGTATAGATCTTCTTCTCGAACATCATTTCATTCAGAGCAAAGCCCAGGACTTTCTTGGGGTCATCATAGGCCAGACTGACCCGCCCCTTGTAACATTCTTTCGCGATCGCGAGATCCTTCTCTGTGATGCCCCACTTGCCCGTCCCACCGATTCCCCACATTATCTCCAGTATCAATTCTGTGGCATCCTTTAGCTTATCCTTGGGCAAACCACCCCCCACCAAGACCACCCCTGAGTCGCTAAAACTTTCCGTTCCCGAACCGATAGTATAGGCCCAGCCCCGTTTTTCCCTTACCTCCTTGAAAAGCCTGGACAAACCCCCACCCCCCAAGATGATATTGGTCAGATACGAAACATACCGCATTGGGTGGCCGATCGTCAGGCCCGGCAGACCAATCGAGAGATTCGCCTGTTCCGTCTTCCGACTGATCAATTTGGCTTTGGCCCGATTCCCTTTTTCCCAGGAAAAAACATCTTTGTTCGGTCCCCCTTTTCGTTTCAAGAGCCCGCCAAATTCTTTCTCTATTAGTTTGAGGAGCTCTTTTTCACTCTCCCAATTGCCAACTACTCCGACCAATGCATTCTCAGGCACAAACCACTTCTTCATGTAATCATGCAAAGCGGAAAGAGACATCGCCGCCAGGCTCTTTTTTGTGCCAATCACCGGCCGGCCCATATTGGTCTTGCCATACAGCAACTTC
>CAYQLI010000054.1:0-7843 GCA_964418355.1 uncultured Pseudomonadales bacterium
CCTGAACATCGGCGCCGGCCGGATTGTCTACCAGGACCTCGCTCGCATCAATATGAGTATTGCCGAAGGATCTTTTTTTGTGAACCCAGCTTTACTAGAGGCCATTAACCATGCCAAAACCAACAACTCCTCCCTCCATCTTTTGGGAATGATCGGCGCATCAGGAGTTCATGCATCAAACGACCATCTCTATGCCCTGATCATGATGGCGTCCCAACACAAGATTGAAAAGGTCTATCTTCATCTCATCACTGATGGCCGTGACTCACCGCCCACCAATGGCCTGATCCAGATCCGAACCGTAGAAGAACGCCTCAAGCGCTATATTCCTACCGGCAAAGTCGCTAGCGTCATGGGCCGCTACTACGCCATGGACCGCGACATGCGCCTGGACCGTACCCACCTGGCTTTTGACTGCTTGATCGGAACAAATCCTACATGTATTGAGACATCAGAAAAAGCAATCCAGGATTCATATGATCGAGGCGAAACTGACGAGTTTATCAAACCGATCAGCGTTGGCGGGAACTGTGATCAAACCAGGATCAAGGCAAACGACGCCGTCATTTTTTATAACTTCCGGATTGATCGCCCCCGTCAACTAACCAAAACCCTACTGGATGCCAATATCAGCAATCTCAAATTGGTAACCATGACCAAATACCATAAGAATTTTAACGTACCAGTCGCTTTTCCGGATATTATGATCAAGAATTCGCTCGGTGAGGTGATCAGCGCCGCCGGCCTGAAACAGCTTCGCGCCGCCGAAAGCGAAAAGGAACGCTTTGTCACCTATTACTTTAATGGCCAGCACGAGGAAGAGTTTCCGGGTGAGGATGACCTGATCGTCCCTTCGCCAAAGATCGCCACCTATGACCTTCAGCCGGAAATGAGTACCCCTTTCCTGGTTGATTCTTTTTGTCAGGCCTTTGCCGCTGACGGTCACACCCTCGGCGTGATCAATATCGCCTGTCCGGATATGGTCGCCCATACCGGCAACATCGAAAAAACCGTTTCAGCGATCAAGGCCGCCGATGCCGGTCTGGCCAAGTTGGTTGAATTGACCAATAAACTCGACATTTATTTGCTCATGACCGGAGACCATGGCAATGCCGAGGAACTTTTAAACCGCGATACTGGAGCAATGGATACCGAGCACTCTCTCTTTCCCGTCCCTTTTATTCTTTATACCAAAGAAGCCCCAACCGGAAAACTAGAGAACGGCGTTTTGGCAGATATCGCACCAACCATCCTTAACCTCCTTGGGCTTAACAAACCTGCGGAAATGACCGGTAAAAATCTTTACCTAGCTTAGTACTTTATTGATCGGGTAATAACCCAAAATCTTTTGTCCAACTTTCTGGGGCATTCCCGTTAATGGTAGCAGGATATAAAAAGTACTGCCCCTACCCTCGACGGAAGTTACCCTGATCTTTCCACCCACGGAGTCAAGCAAAGACTTCACTACAAATAATTCCAGTCCCGATCCCACAGTATTTTTATCCCGAACGTTATCCGCCCTAAAAAACTTCGTGTAAAGTTGGTTGATTTGATCCTCAGGGATACCGTAACCGTTATCCGTTACCCTCAACAGGAGACTGTCTACCAGAACTGCCTTCCCCGCTATTTGTTCCCCGGCCTTAAGCGTCCTTACTTCAACTTCAACTGTTCCTCCCGCCGGCGTATACAAAACCGCGTTCTTTAAGAGACTATGAAAGAATATCTTTATCAGTCTTGGATCCATGTTAAGAAGAGGCAAATTTTCTGACAATATTTCGTGAATTCGGATCTTCCTAGTTTCAGATAAACCGGTTAATTCCTCTAGAACACTCTTGGCGACATCCATAACTTGTGTCGGTATTGGATCTACCGAAAACGTATCAAGTTCTAGCCTACTTACATTCAAAAGCAAGTTAACTAGGTCAACCATTCTTCGGCTCGATCGGTGAATTTCTTCGACAGAATTCTTTTCTTCCGGTCCCAAACGATCAACCCCTTGGGCCAAAAGTGTTTCAGAATACCAGTTCAAGGCGGTCAGGGGGGTTCTCAACTGATGACTGGCAAGAGAAATAAACTCGGTCTTGGCCTTATCCATCTCTTTCTCCCGACTAATGTCATGAAAGACCGCCACGGCCCCGTTGACGACACCATCTTTCATTACCGGAGAAACGGACACATGAACCGGCAGGTCGGTGCCGTCTTTTTTGGAATAAAGATATGCGCTTGTCGAAGAACTAATTCCCTTTGAGAGAGCTTGTTGAATGGGTCCGGAAACAACAGCTACACCTCTAATATCCTTTACATTCCAAATCTCATGGAAAGATTTTCCAATTACTTCTTCAGCCTCCCATCCTAGAAGTTTTAGACCAACACCATTCATAAATCCAATAATTCCGGTCTGGTCCACCACCACGATTGCCTCAGCGATACTATTAAGAACCGCCTCGTCCTTCTCTTTTTCCTGCTGAATTTCCTTATTACGTCTTGCCAAATTTTCTGCCGTCTCCTTTATGGAAGTGATATCGTGTACCGTGCCCACCAGATTGGTGCAGATCCCCTGCGCATCGTAGATTGGTTCAATAGTAACTTCACGATACTTAATTCCGGTTGGGTAATTCATTGTCTCTATCCAAGACTCGCTTTTTTTGTTCTTGATCACACTTCTGAATTTATCTAAGACCAAAGATAAAGAGGGCTCCTGAATCACCTCACCAATCAGTTTACCAATCACCTGATCACTCCTCAGCCCGGTAACTTTCAGGAATGCCGGGTTAACTGACATATAACGGAAAATTTCACCGGGTTCAACTCCAAGATAAAACAAGCTATCGGTTACTTTTGAGTAAATTGATCTCAGCAGGTTGTAACTTGTTTCCAGTTCCTCTTCTGCCGTTATTCTTTCGGAAATATCCCAGTAATTGATGATTACGGCTTTAACGTCCGGGTTACTCAAAGCATTAACCCCCTTTGCCACAATCCATTTCCAGCGCCCATTTGCGTGTTTTATTTTCGCCTGGACGGAAAGACTTTTTTCTTCCCCGGTGATCAGCTTCTGAAACATTGTTTTCAGCGTCGGGGCTTCATCGGGAGAGATAAATTCAAAGACAGATTTTCCAATTCTTTCTTCAGGCTTATATCCGATAATGCCAAAAACACCCGGGCTCTCATAAAGAATTTTCCCGGTCTGATCAACCAGCGCGATGCCACCACTGCTGTTCTCTAATATTGCCTGATATCCTTTCTCTGAAAGATTAGCCATCTTTTTGTCTTAAACCTAGACTAAGCATGTCACATTTAATATTCAAAATCAATAAAAATCTGTATAGTTACTTTAAGATGCAAAAATTCAGGACCATTACGGTTGAAGATAAGCACCTGACTGTCGCCCCCAATCTGGGAAACTACGAAAAAGCTTATCGGGATTTTGATTTGAAAGAGTGGGTGAGGGGAGAGGTCGAGTATTTTGAAGATGGCAAATTAAACGCCGCCTACAACGCCGTCGAGCGGCATGCCCACAATGAAAATAAAAATAAAGTTGCCCTTTACTTGGTTGACGACAAACTCAACGAAACCAAACTTACCTTTTTTGAACTGAATCAGCTGGCAAATCGTTTTGGCAATTACCTCAAATCACTCGGAGTTGGTCGGGGAGATCGGGTCTTCTTTTTCCTGCCGCGAACTGCCGAAATATTTTATGGCTTCCTGGGAACTCTCAAAATCGGGGCCATTGCCGGGACGATGTTTTCTGCTTTCGGCTCAGACGCGATTTATGACCGCCTGGAAAATAGCGGTGCCAAAGTTCTCGTCACCTCCGAAGAGCTCAAGCCCCGCCTCACCAGCGTTCGGCGCAAGCTACCCGCGCTCGAGCATGTCATTACCACCAAGAGACTTGCCAAAGTCCTCGCCAAACACTCCGATGAACTCCACACCAGCCACACCGATGCGGATGATCCCGCCTTCATGCTCTATACCTCCGGCACCACCGGCAAGCCCAAGGGCGTAATCCATGCCCACAAAGCCATCCTCCAACAGCACCTAACCGCCAAGTACATTCTCGATTTAAAACCGGAAGATGTTTATTGGTGCACCGCCGACCCGGGCTGGGTCACCGGTATTTCTTATCAGATCCTCGGGACCCTCAGTAATGCGACCAGTACTGTCGTTTACTCGGGTCGTTTTGACCCCAAAAACTGGTACAAAGTCATTGAAAAATACCGGGTCACCGTCTGGTACTCAGCCCCGACCGCCATCCGGATGCTCCAGGCGGCCGGTGATGACCTCGTCCGCTTTCACAATATGTCCTCTCTCCGCCATCTGGGTAGTGTCGGCGAACCCTTGAATCCCCAGCCACTCCTCTGGTCGTATCGCATTTTCAAACACGCCTTCCATGATACCTGGTGGCAGACCGAAACCGGAGCCATCATGATCGGTAATTACCCCTGTATGGATATTCGCGTTGGCTCGATGGGCAAACCGTTCCCCGGCATTCATCCCGCAATTGTTGACGACCATGGTAACGAACTGCCGCCCTTGACCGAAGGGAATCTGGCTTTGAAGAAAGGCTTTACTTCTCAAATGACGAAGATCTGGATGCGCCCCAAGAAATACAAGAGTTACTTCATCAAAGGCTGGTACATCACCGGCGATCGGGCGTACAAAGATAAAGATGGCTACTACTGGTTCGTCGGCCGGGCTGATGATGTCATCAAGACCCAGGGAGAACGAGTCGGCCCTTTTGAGGTCGAAAGCGCCATCGTCAGTTACCCCGCCTGCGCCGAAGCAGGTGTGATCGGTAAACCAGACCCGCTCCGTGGCCAGATCATCAAAGCCTTCATCGCCCTGAAACCCGGCTACAAACCCTCCGAAAAACTAAAACTCGAGATCACCGAACACGTCAAACACCACCTCGCCGGTCACGCCTACCCCCGCGAGATCGAGTTCGTCGAAAGTCTCCCCAAGACCCGTTCGGGCAAGATCGTCAGGCGCCTCCTCCGGGCCAAAGAACTTGGCCTGCCTCTGGGCGACACCTCCACCCTGGAGGAGTACTAAGTTGAAAATTACCCAAACCTATAGTATATTAAGGGGTTAGAAAGGAGGTGACCCATGAACTGGGGAGCCTTTTTTACAGCTATTTTTCTAGCCATGGTTATGTTCCTCCCGCACTTGACTTCGAACGGGACGGAAACTAATCACTGGACCAAGAAGAAATAGCCAAAGCCCCGAGACCGTATTCGGGGCTTTTTAATGGCGGAAGAGAATTACCACCTCACCCTTGATTGACTTCAAGTTCACCAAAACCTCCGAAATTTTGCCTCGAATGATCTGTTCATATTCTTTGGTCAGCTCCCGGGCAATCACAATCTGCGTCTCCGGTCCAAACTCGGTTTGGATCTCCTCCAAAGTCTTTTGGACCCGGCCAGGTGCTTCGTAAAGGATGACGGTAATGCCGTCGGCTTCTTTTACCAGCTTCCAGTTCTCGTTTCGTTTGCCGGTCTTCTTCGGTAGAAAGCCCAGGAAAAGCACTTTGTCCGCCGAAAGGCCGGAGACGGAAAGGGCGGTCATCGCCGCCGTCGGCCCAGGCACGACCTCAACCGTACCCTCACGAGCCAGAATCTCTTTCACCAAACGGTAGCCCGGGTCGGAAATCAGGGGCATGCCGGCATCAGAAACCAGGATCGCCTCACCGGCGAGAGTGATCTGATCGGCCAGCCAAGCCACTTTTTCCGCCTCATTAAAGTCATTTACAACCATCAAGCGTCCAGAAAAAGGCATTTGCAGGTGACCATCATTGACCAGTTTCTGCCACAACTTATAAAATACCCTGGTATCCTCACAAATGACCGTTTTAGCCTCACGCAGGGTCCGAATCGCCCGCAGGCTAATATCCTCGATATTCCCCAGTGGTAAACCAACCAATATCAGCTTCATTCCCACTCTCCTTCCACAATTACAAAGGGTGCTTCTGTCTCCTCATCTCCGATCAATTGAGTGTCATACATCTCCTTAGGAAATAATACATAACTGGGTTTCTCACCATCATTATGCCAACGGGAAAGAAAATAGTTCGCATCGACACCCAAAGGCGGTGCAAAAATTTCTACCTTTGTCCGGCCATCAGCCGACTTGAGAGTTGCTGCTACTTTAACATCCTGAAGCGGCCCACCCAGGAGTCCCTCCAAAAATTTCCCAACTTGAACCACCTCCACAAACGTATCGGTATTTCCATCCAAGACCGGGCCGGAAAAACTTCCTTCGAGCCCTTTGGGTATTGTGTCGGTTGTTTCCCCAGCCAAGATTCGCTGAATCAGGCGGCATCTCTTGTCAGCCTCAGGCACGATTATTTCAGTTCTTGCTTCCATTAGCGTATTTTACCCTAACGTGCTATAATACCGCTATTGTTCTTAGATCAGGCACTTAGCCTGTCTCGCTAGACCGTTCTCCAATTGTCTATCTAGAATTTTTCACAAGGGCAATCTGGAGGAGGTAAACTCCCCAAAAACATTATGTTTAACCGCCGTCGTTTTGGTGGTCAACGCAGCTTCGCGCCGCGTACCAACCGTTATCGAGCCATGCCGAAAAGCCTTGATCCAAGGTGTTTCGTCAAGTGTGCGGCTCCAGAAGTTAGTCAAGAAGTGCAAATCCTTCATAATTTTTGTGATTTTGGGCTGCACGCCTCACTTCTGACTAATTTGAACAAAAAGGGATTTGAAAAGCCTACTTCTATCCAGGATAGTGCTCTTGAACCCGCCTTGGCGGGACGAGACGTCCTTGGTTTAGCAGATACCGGCACCGGTAAGACACTGGTTTTCGTTCTTCCTATACTTAACAAGATAATTCTAAATAAGGATGAAACCGCGCTTATCATTGCCCCGACTCGGGAGTTGGCTGTTCAGATCCGTGATGAGATCCGTATCATGACCGAAGGACTTGGTATTTACACCAGTCTTCTGATCGGTGGTGCTGACATGCGCCGCCAGATGGACGACCTTCGCCGCCGCCCCCAAATTGTGGTTGGCACGCCGGGTCGCCTCAAAGACATCCACGAACGGGGCTATATCAATTTCCGTAATACCCACACCGTCGTTTTGGATGAAGTTGACCGCATGCTCGACATGGGTTTCGTCAAAGATATTACCCTCATTCTTAGCCTGGTCGCCAAACCTCGCCAAACTCTGCTTTTTTCGGCGACTATCGATGATAAAGTCGAGGCTATTGCCAGAAACTTCATGGTCAACCCGGTGAAGATCTCGGTCAAAACCGGTGCCTGCTCAAGCAACGTCGAACAAAACGTCATCCGAGCCTCAGGCCGCACCGCTAAAATAAACGCTCTTTGTGAATTACTTAGCAAAACTGACGAGTTCAAAAAAGTGATTATCTTCGGCCGTACCAAATATGGCGTCGAGGACATCAGTAAAGATCTACTTCGCGCCGGATTTAACGTTGGTGCGATCCATGGCAACAAACGCCAAAACCAACGTGAGAACGTGCTCCGCCAATTCCGAAACGATCAGATCAAAATTCTCATCGCCACCGACGTCGCCGCCCGCGGACTCGATGTCAAAGACATCACCCACGTCATCAACTTTGACCAACCCGCTACTTACGATGACTATGTCCACCGCATCGGCCGCACCGGCCGTGCCGGAAACATGGGTTTTGCCCTAACCTTCGTCGATTGAGTTCCTTGCTATACTGGATTTAATGCCCGAAGTTTTCGCGCTTAAATTGGCTGGTCCTGCCGGTTCCGGAATTCTTTCTGCCGGAGAAACACTCTACCGTGCTTTCGTAAAGTCCGGTTACTATGTCCAGGGCTACCCCGAATACCCCTCGCTCATCAAAGGCG
>CAYQLI010000055.1:0-2750 GCA_964418355.1 uncultured Pseudomonadales bacterium
TTGGTTTTATCAAAAGTTATCTTAACTCTCCAACCCTTCCTGCAAAAGACATGTGGCTCGCCGGAGGGAGTATCAACTATTATTCTTTCGGTCATTTTTGGGAGAGTATTTTTACCAGGGTGCTCGGGACGAGGGCGGAGGTAGCTTATAATCTTGGGTTGGCTTTTATCATGGCGACGAGTTTGAGTCTGACCTTTTCGGTGGTGGTAAACCTAGGCCGTGAGGAGAAGGTGGCCCAACAAAAGCTGGCCGCCGGCGGACTGCTTGGTGCATTACTGGTGATTCTCGGGGGAAACAGCCACGCAGATTGGTAATTGATCGCAAAAGGGACGTTAAACGGTTATTGGTATGCCGATGCAACACGCTTTATTCAGAACACAATTCATGAGTTCCCCGCCTACAGTTTTGTGGTGAGTGACCTACATGGGCACGTCCTCTCACTGCCTTTGGTGTTGGTATTTCTTCTGGCCGTGGTCGCTTGGCACAAAGAGAAAAAGGGGTATCTTGAGGCACTCATGGGAATACTCTTGGGGGTTATGGCGATGACCAATACCTGGGATACTCTGATCTACGGCCTGCTCCTGGCCATCTATGCCTTCTTGATGTTGTCTTCGGGGAAGATCAATCTAAGAGCGTTGATCAAGTCTGCGCTGATTGTGGGAGGTTTCACTTTCTTGACGGCCCTTCCCTGGCTCACCAGTTTTAAATCGATTTCAAATGGGGTGGCGGCGGTGACGCTCCGTTCACCGTTATGGCAGTTGGCAGTTTTATGGTCACTCCATTTGGTCATCACAGTAGCGGCCATGGGTCTGGCGATAAAAAAAGGCAGAAGAGACTACTTTATTTTGGCGTTGGGTCTAACGGCAATAACACTACTATTTATTCCCGAATTTATCTATATCAAAGACATTTATCCAAACCCCCGCGCCAACACGATGTTCAAATTAACCTACCAGGCCTTCATCATGATGGGAATACTGTTCGGCTGGGTTACGGTTCGGGTACTAAACATTAAGCCCAAAGTGATGAGGGCTTTGGGGGCAGGGGGTTTATCGTTGGTGTTTACCGCTTTGATGATCTTTCCGTTCGTTTCATTCCGGGTGTACTACAACAACTTCACCGTATATCGCGGTTTGGACGGCTTTGGCTTCCTGAGGGATAGATATCCCACCGACCTGGCCCTCATCAGATATCTCGAGGAAAACCGGGACGGCAAGAATCTTATCGAGGCGGTTGGCGACAGTTACAGTGAAACCGACTTTGTCTCCGCGTTTTCCGGAGTCCCCACGGTACTAGGTTGGCGGGTGCACGAGTGGCTCTGGCGGGGCGGTTATGATGAAGTCGGTAAACGGGACGAAGAGGTGAGAAGGTTTTATGAAGACGAAAACAGCCTCGAAACGAAAGCCCTGATCAAAAAATACAACCTAGGTTGGATAGTGGTAACCAGCCGAGAATGGGAAAGGTACAAACGACTTAATGAAAAGAAGATCAGGTCCCTGGGTAAGGTTGTCTGGACCGAAGAGAAAAACTTCCTTGTCAAGATTAACTAGGGATCTATCTGGCGTCCAGTTTGTTCTTGAGGTATTGGCCAAGTGCCGGCCAATTGTTATCCCTGGCGATCAAGACCCATTGATTGAGGTAGAGACGGGAAACCGGAGGATTTTCGAGGATGGCGACACCACTTTCGTCCGGAGTGTAGGACAGGACAATTTTCTTGATCGGTTGACGGGATGAATCAAAAGCCAGACGGGCGAGGGAGGGATAGAGATTCTCGTCGAGATTGGTATCGAGGTGATCCTTCAGTAATTTGTATAAGGCGATGATTTTCTTTCGATCGGTGAGGAAGCTCACTGTAAACACCTTCTGTTTTAGAGCGGAAACAACGAGCTGCTGCCGACGGTCACGGGCAATATCCGTCCCTTCATCCCCCTGGGCATGGCGGGAACGAACAAACTTTAGAGCCGTGACTCCGTCCATATGGTTGGGACCAGCGGCGAAGGTAATCGTCTCAAAACGACTGGAAATCGGTAGAGCATTTTCCTTCCCTTCAATGGGGAATTCGTTGTCGGTAAAGCCAGTCACAACATTGACATCAACTCCCCCGACCAAATCAACAGCATCCCGAAAGAGAGTGAAATTGATCACGGCGGTGTAGTGAATCGGCAAACCAAGGGTTTCGAGGATGGCACTTTGGGCCAGTTTGATGCCGCCGCCTTTTGGATCTTTGAAGTTACCGTAGTGGTAAACGGAATTGATCTTGGTCTTGAGAGAGTTCACCCAGAGGTCACGGGGGATGGAAATTAGAGTAAAGGTCTTGTCGGAATATGAGTATGAGGCGATCAGCATAGTGTCGGTCAGATCGGGGGAGTCGGCCCCTTCGCCCCGGATGCCCAGGAGAAGAAAGTTGGTTCGACCACTGGTGTTCTCGAGGGTCTTTTCCGGCTGTTGCAGGAAGGTGAGTAAGTTAATTTGACCCAATCCCACATCGGAAAATATACTTTTCGTCTTGTAACCTACGAAAACTAACACAGAAAGAAGCAGGACGATCAGGATCAGGCCCAAGTGGCGAAGGAAAAAAGAAAGCAGGGAAAAAAGGGCACGGCGGAGTCTAATCAGTTTGGAGTTCATATAAAGGCATGCATCAGTTTAACAAATGAGCTGACCAAAAGGCTATCGGTACCGACGAGAACACCATCAAGGTGTTGTTTTTCCAGAAAACCGGCGACGTTCTCCGGAGTGACTGAGCCACG
>CAYQLI010000055.1:2760-7716 GCA_964418355.1 uncultured Pseudomonadales bacterium
AAAGGATGGGGCACTGACTTTCGGTGAGAAAGGCGATCTTGGCGGCGACAACCTCGGCCTGCCACGGATCGGCCGCTTTGCCGGTACCGATGGCCGCCAATGGTTCGTAAACAAAAATACAACTAGCGAGCGGAAGTTGAAGATTTAATAATTCTTTGATCTGTTCATCAAGGTAGGGGGTATCGAGGCAAATGATCGGAGTGAGGGAGTTCTCCAACAGACGCTTGGCTTTTTGGGCGACCGCCTGGCTGGTTTCGCCGAGTTCACGGCGACGTTCGGAATGACCAACGAGACAATAGCCGGTGAGTTCAGAGAGCATCTCGGCGGTAACTTCACCGGTATGTTTTCCTTCCGGGTGAATACTGACGTCCTGGGCCCCAATCTGGAGAGGAAGGTGCAGTTGTCCGATGAGGCGGTTGGCCTCGGCCAGATTGGTAAAGGGAGCACAAATGACCAGGCCGACGTTGGTTTTGGGTTTGGTATATGATTTGGCAAACTCTGTAAGCCAAAGAGTGGTTTGGGAGATGGTGTTATAGCTCTTCCAGTTGCCGATGAGATAGCGCATACTTTAGATTCATTATATATGGACATCTTTGAGAACGAACTGAACCAGGAACAAAGACAGGCGGTGGTCCATGAAGGCTCACCCCTACTGGTCTTGGCCGGGGCGGGCAGCGGCAAAACGAAAGTGCTAACTTACCGGGCAATTTACCTAGTGAATCATCTCCGGGTTAGGCCGGAGGAGATCGTCCTGCTCACCTTCACTAATAAAGCGGCGGAGGAGATGAGACTGCGGGTGGCCAAGTTCGGCAATATGGATGGGCACCTGGGTTTCGCGGGGACATTTCATACTTTTTGCGCCCGGTTGTTGCGGATCTATGGCGAACAGATCGGATTATCGCCCAATTTTGTGATCTACGATACCAGTGACTCGGAGTCAGCCCTGAAGATGGCGGTCAAGAAGCTGGCACTTGATCCCAAAAACAACAAGCCGGGGATGTTCCTGCATCTGATCAGCCGGCTGAAGAATGACCTGGTGACCATGGAAGAACTGGAGGCGACGGCTAGCGATGAGTTTTACCGGAAATTGTTGTCGGTCTGGCGGGTTTATGACGAGATCCTGACGCAGGCGAACGCGGTGGATTTTGATGATCTGCTCGTAAAGTCGGTTCGGCTACTTTCACTGCCGCAGATGAAGGAGAAAATGGCCCACCGCTACAACTACGTCCTGGTGGATGAATATCAGGACACCAACAAGGCCCAATTTCAGCTGACGAAACTATTGGCAACCAACCCGAAGGGGTTAATGGTCGTAGGAGATGCCGCCCAGGCGATCTATTCTTTCCGAGGAGCGGATTTTCGAAACTTAACTCTTTTGGAAAAGGAGTATCCGGACCTCACGACTTTGCGGTTGCCCCGGAATTATCGGAGTACCCAAACGATCCTGGACGCCGCCTATGGCGTGATCGCCAATAACCTAAATCATCCGGTCCTAAAACTGGAAGCGGAAAAAAGTATCGGTGACAAAATTGAGATGGTTGAGGCGCTCGATGAACGGGAAGAAGCGGCCTATGTGGTCAAGGTGGCAGAACGGCTGATCGGCCGGGGGGAAACCTTGGGGGTACTTTACCGGACAAATGCCCAATCGCGCGCCATTGAAGAGGCATTGATCCGCGGGCAGATAGACTACAAACTGGTCGGGGGAGTTCGTTTTTATGACCGGGCGGAGATAAAAGATCTACTCGCCTATTTGCGGGTGGTCTACAACGAAATGGACTCGGTCAGCTGGCTCCGGATCGAGGGCTTAGGGAAAAGAAACAAGGTCAAGTTCGAGGAAAGATTAACGCAAAAACAGGAAGACTTTATCGGAAAATCTCCCCGGGAACTACTCGAAGAAATTATTGAAGAAACCGAGTATTTGAAACGGTTTGACGATAAAGACGAAGAAGATATCGCCAGGGTAGAAAACATCAAAGAACTCTTGGCGGTGGCGAGCGAGTTTGCGAAACTTTCTGAGTTTTTGGAGAGTGTTGCTTTGGTACAAAGCGATGAGCTGGCTGAAAGAAAATCAGGAAACGTGAGTGTGACCATGATGACGATCCATGCAGCTAAGGGCTTGGAATTCGATGAGGTGATCATCGCCGGACTGGAAGAGGGATTATTGCCACATTCGCGCAGTTTGTTACAAAAAGAAGATGTCGAAGAAGAGAGGCGGCTGATGTACGTGGCGATGACGCGGGCCAGGAGCCGGCTTCATCTCACCCTGACCCGGAGCCGCTTGATGTATGGCGGCCGGCAGGCGACTTCGCCGTCGCGGTTTCTGTCAGAGATCCCAATGGAGTTGGTCAAAATGGCCCAAAAAAGATATGAAGAACGGGAGGTGGGCCGGGTGGTGGAGAGGAAGAAAGACGTGGATTATGATGGGCGGGTTATCGTATCTGACTGGGAAGCTGAGGGATCAATGATAGCGAGGCCGAGCAAACAGGCGATCGAGAAAGAAACAAAAGCGGATTTTGACGAAATCGACGCCTGGTAGTTACCAAGTGATGGGGGTTTGGTTGTGGGCCTTGAGATACTCGTTGGTTTTACTAAAGGGTTTGCTGCCAAAGAAACCATTGAAAGCGGAGAGGGGTGAGGGGTGGGCTGATTTGATGACCAGATGTTTGCCGGAATCAATGAAAGCTCCTTTTCTTTGGGCATAATTACCCCAAAGAATAAAGACAAGATGCTCTCTCGTTTCGGCGAGGCGATGGATGACGGCGTCAGTAAAAAGCTCCCAGCCTTTGTTTTGGTGAGAGCCGGCTTGGTGCTCCCGCACGGTCAGGCTAGCGTTTAGAAGGAGGACACCCTGCTTGGCCCAGTGTTCCAGATTGCCCGAGCGAGGCGTATCTTTACCTAAATCTGACTTTATTTCTTTGTAAATGTTTTGGAGAGAGGGAGGAAGCGCCACTCCATCAGGGACGGAGAAAGATAGTCCGTGGGCCTGACCGGGGCCGTGGTAGGGGTCTTGGCCAAGGATGACTACCTTGACCTTTTCGACCGGAACGGAATCGAGGGCGTTGAAGATAAATTTGGGAGGAGGAAAGACGGTGCAGTTTTTGTATTCTTCTTTGACAAACTTGGTTAGCTCCTCAAAATAAGGTTTTTCAAACTCGTCGTTGAGTAATTCCTTCCAGGATTTTTCGAGACGGACTTCCATGGCTCTATTCTAACAAGGTGCCTGTGTTTTTGACGAATGGAATTTATCTTTTCTGAAGCAAACCCTCGGCATTTTTGTAGGCATATTTTTCTTGCACCGCCGGGGACAATTGTCCGATGAAGGCTCTCGAATATTCTTCAAGTAACGCTTCTACCTCCTGATCATAATTCCAAAGAGATGCTCCGCGGTCCGTTCCCCAAAGAAATTGATCGGGGTGTTTTTCGATTTTGCTTTTCCAGAAAGCCACTTTTGAATTTAATGTACTCTGCCAGTTTTGCTTAAACTTGGCGATGAAGTCCTGCTTGTCCCTGGCGGCATCAAGGAGAGGCCTTCCGTTGGAATCATCGCCGAAGAGCACTATATCTACACTGTAGTGCGCATTCGGATATTTTTCCAAGAACGTATCCAGAAACATATTTGCTGAAGATAATCTTTCCGCGCCGTGAAAAAGGAATTGCACATTTGGATAATCTCGTAAAATTTCTTCTATCGCCTGCTGCTGGCCTTCGATGGGGTGCATCATCACAATAAGATTGTGCGTATCCGCAACTCCGTAAAATTTGCGCATGGCAGGATCGTTGGGCTTCACGCTGCTATAGTGGGGTAAATACATCGAAAGCTCTCCATATCCCTTGAATAAACTTTTGTTCGAATCGAGGATCCCCTTTATCTGTGATGGATCAACCGGATAACCGGGAAATACTATAAGCTCAAGAAAGTGAGTAATTACTCCGGGATATTGCCGCTCAATTCCTTTAACAATTTCCAGTGCCGACGCTTTAAGGTGTACAGGTATGCCATAGAAAGCAAAGACGCCTTTTACTCTGTTTTTATTGCTAAAAAGGCAGGCAACATCTTTCCGGGATATATCTTGATCAATAACCGGAGCTTCCGGATGATTGGAGACCTTAAAAAATTGCGGCATATGAAAATGGTCGTCAAAAAGCGGGCCGGAATAGTACGGGGTATTGCTAAACTGCCTTTGTAGGGAAGCTAAATTGCAGGGGGCCGAATCAGGAGCGCTTATTTTTTGCGAGCCGTTGCCTTGGGTGCCTATTTTTGTTTCAGTCTCGCAGAGTTTCTGGCAGGCAGGTTGACCAGAAAAGAAACTACATGGGGGCCACTCCACGGCTTTCCCCGCTTTCCAGTCCTCGCAAGATTTTTTCCCTTGAGGATCGGGAATGAACGAACAAGAAGGGGGCCAGCAGCCAAAATCGTCTCTTGCTTTGCTTTCGCCTCGGTTGGCCGACTGTTGCGATTGTTGATAGTACCAATAACCTCCTCCGCCAAGAAGGAGCATTGCCCCGACGACAAACAGTATGATAAGCCGTGAAAATCCTTTTTGGCTCATGATTTAATATACAACGAAAGCCAACTTTTCTATTGGCGGAGAGCTTGGGATGAAGTACGAACTCACTTTGTGACTAATTATTTGTACGCACCACAAAAGGGAGGGCCAGTTAAATCGCCACTACCCCAAATGCAACCGGCTAACGAACACAACGAGGCGTTTTGAAACAATACTGGGTTACGACAGACCGATGAGCTTTTGTTGATTTTACTAATCGGGAAAAAATAAATATAGATAAGAAAGGCAACGCCAATGATGAGGAGGAGCTTTTTCATGCAAATTAAATATATCAGTTTACCGGCGGAGGGGATGGGTTTCTAGCGACCAAAATCTTTTGGAATAAGCGATTCATCGACACTGCCGGCAAAAAGTTCGTCAATGATAAGCCGCTTTATTTCGGAAAGGT
>CAYQLI010000056.1:0-7528 GCA_964418355.1 uncultured Pseudomonadales bacterium
GCCGCGGCCATGACCAGGACCTTGAAAATAGACCCTGGTTCAAAAAGATTGGCCACGTTGGGGTTCTTGTAAGAACTATTATCGAAATCGGCAAAGTGGCCGGGGTCGTAATTGGGGAAGGCGGCCATGGCAATGACTTTGCCGGTGGCGCTATCCATGACGATGACGGTACCTGCCTTGGCTTCATAACGAGCCAGCCCGTCCTTGAGTAGCGACTCGACCAGATACTGAGTTTGTTTGTTGAGCGTGGTCACCAGAGAGCGACCAGCAATGTTTTTACTTAGGTTGTAGCGGCCGATCAGGATCGGAGTCCCCCGGGCATCTTTTTCGGTCAGGATCTTCCCTTCCCTTCCCCGGAGCTGGCGGTCATAGAAGCCTTCCAGACCAAAATAGCCCTGGGGTTGGCCGGCCAGATCGGAGCCAACGAAGCCCAGCACTTGGGCGGACAAACTGGCTTCTGGATAGAAACGGGTGAACTCATCTTCAAAACCCAAGCCCTGGATGGCGAGGGCCTCGATCGTCTTTTTTTGGTCAGGAGTCAGATAATGTTTTAAAGAGATCCAATTACTGGTAAGCGCGATTCGGCTGACAAGAAAATCGCGGGTTTGGCTGATCATGTCTTCTTTGGTGAGAAGCTTAGCCCCGGGGGATGCCTCGGGTGGTTCCGGCGCCAGAAGCGGTGCCAGAGTATTCACCAACTCAAATTTATCTTTCGTGAGCTGGGGCTTGTAGACATACAGGTGATAGAGATTCTGGGTACCGGCCAGGAGTTCACCGCGATAGTCATAGATACTTCCCCGTTGACTGGCAAGAATGACCACATCCTGGTGCTGACGAGAGGCTTGTTCAGAAAGACCTGGGCCGCGGATCACCTGCCAGAAAAAAAGCCGAATAATGATCAGGAGGGCCACGAGAGGAACAAAGACCGACAAGAGCCGAAGGCGGTAAAGAGTGACTGAGCTTTGGTTGGTTGCGTGCACTATTGAATCACCGCCGCCACAGCTTCAACTGGTGAAATAATCAAATTGGATTTAACCCGTCTAAATCCTTGTTTGGTGGCGGTTGATTCAATATAGCTTAGGTTGTTGATTTTGCCAATTTCGACAGAGAGGATCTGATTTTCTTTGGTGAGTTTATCGGTTTGTCTCATGATATTGTCCAAAACGATCCCTTGAGTGGCCAGGGCATTGGTGCCGACCAGGTTGGCGATCGCCAAAAGTCCTGCGAAACCAAAAACAACCAGGAGTAGACGTGAGAAGAATTTAGAGTTTCTGGGCAAGTCTGAGCTTGGCGCTCCTGACTTTAGGATTTGTTTGTAATTCATTTTGTGTCGGTTTTATTGGTTTAACGTTAATAATGCGAAGAATGCCTGCCTTTTGTTTTTGTTTGATGAAGTGTTTGACGATACGGTCCTCCCCGGAATGAAAACTAATGACGCCGAGGGTGCCGCCTGAAGCCAGGAGGTCGGGGGTTTGGGAAAGCATCGTGGCGAGCGCTTCCCGCTCCAAATTGACAGCCATGCGCAAAGCCATAAAGGTCTTTGTGGCCGGGTTGATCTTCTTGCCCGGAGTAATCTTCTTGACTGAGGCAACGATGCGCGCGAGTTCATTGGTGGTTTTGATCGGGGCTGTTTTTCGGGCCATAATGATCGCTTTGGCGATCGCGTGGGCCTGGTGTTCATCGGCCATTCGTAAAAGGTCCTCAATCTCGTTTGCCGAGAGGGCATTGACCAGGTCGGCCGCTGTGACGCCCAAACTGGTGTCAAGACGCATATCAAGCGGGCCTTCAAGATTGAAGGAGAAACCGCGCTCGGGGACGGCGAGTTGATTTTGAGATGTGCCAAGGTCGGCCATGATGCCATTGAAGCTGGGAAGGGAGAATTGCTTAGCCAAAGTGCCGATCTGTTCAAAATTGGCGTGAATGATCAGCCATTTGAAATCAGCAGGGATTTCAGCTTTCATTTCCGGCCTGACGATCAGGGGCTGGTACTTTCCCGAAAGAAAATTGACTGACCGATTGATGGATTCCAGGTCTACGTCGAGGCTCACGACACGGGCTCCGGCATCCAGGGCTTCCTCACTATGTCCCCCATCACCCAGAGTTAAGTCCAGGAAAAGATCTCCCGGTTTCAGGTGGTAGAGGGCAGTGATTTGGCCGGCGAAGGCAGGAATATGCCTGGTAAAGCTCATATGTTTAGATCAGAAAGACCCTTTTGCCAATCAGGGTTTTCTTCGCTTATTAAGTTAAGGTGCTGATGGTAGCGCTCCTTGTCCCAGATTTCAATCCTGGTCAAGGCGCCGGCGACCACCACTTGCTTTTTTAATGAGGCGCTTTCCTTTAAGAAGTCTGGGATCAAGGTTCTCCCCTGCGGGTCCAGATCGAGACCGATGGCTGACTGAACCAAAAGTCTGGTAAATTGACGGGCTGTCTGGTTCGTCAGTGGCAGGCTGGCCAGCTTCTCGGAGAGCTCGAGCCAGTATGATTTGGGAAAAAGAAATAGGCAGCCATCCAGACCGGTGGTGATGACGCCACCAGATGTTAGTTTTTCCCGATACGTTGCCGGGATCGCTAGTCTCCCCTTGGCTTCCAGATTGTGGTAGTAGCGTCCAATAAACATATTGCATAAGGCAGGTCTGGTAACGTGGTTCTATTATAATGGTATTTCACCACTTGTCACCACCTTTCAGTATCGTGAAAAGAAAAGACCATGTCAAGGGGTAAGTTAGCCTCAAGGTTAACGGAATTAGGGGGACAAACTAAATCAAACTAATTAGGACAGATACGGAATTTTGCTGGTGAAAAGTGTGGCGCGGACTACGGCGTTGGTTTGCTTATTTCTCTTTGTTCGCGGGAACCCAATTGATAAGCAGCGTTGAGGGCTCTGTCCCAAACAGAGTCAGGGGGTCTGGTGCCTCCGTATACAGTCTTGATCCGTTCCCGCAACTCAGTCAGGCTAAGATCGCCTTTTTTAATTTCATCCTCACTGACAGGGAAAATTTCTTCTTGACCTTCTTCTTTCTTTCGGACAACTTCCACTTCGATCGCATCAAAAATAACGGAAATAATTTTTCTGAGGGTGGCTGCTTCCGTATCCCCCGATTCGCTGAGCATGGCAATATATTCTTTGGCGCCGTCATATTCGACTTTGGCGGCCCTTTGAGACCGTTTCACTTCCGGTTGTTCTAGATCTTTAGAGCCAAGACAGCCTCCGGTCGAAGAAAATTCAAAATCACGAGGATTTCCAAATTTGTCGGGAAGGTTCATTTTAATTTTTCTGAGATTGGCTTTTTCGACCCCCTTGCGAATCAGATCATCATCATTGTCATTGAGATAATAGAAAAGAAGACGAACTTCATCGGCTGCTTGTGACGGCCGGACGGCGAAAACTCGGGTATCAGAACTAAGGTTGAGGGCATCGAACACTTTCAGGACTGCGGCGGTTTCTTCCGCAATGAGGAGATCCCCTAAAGAGTCATGACCAAACTCCTCATTGGCTTTTTTAAGCCTATTTACGTCGAACTCGGCTTCGAGAAAGTGTCCACCACGCGCCATACACCTCGCCATTTCTACTCCCAAGAGGGCCCTGGTGTCGTCGTTGTAGTAGGGAAGACGATTGTGGCGATCGAAACCAACACTGGCTTCTCTCCATTCAGGGTCAAGGTTTTCGAACCGAAAACGGGCTGGAGTTTGATTGAAATCTGGTCCCAAAACCGCCTCCACTAAGGCCTGGTAGTCCGTGGCACCTTCGTGGCTTGCTTCTGGGCCAGGAGTAGCGGGAGGAGTTTCGATTGGCAAAAAGGGAGGCCGGTTCTGACTT
Source organism: uncultured Pseudomonadales bacterium (assembly GCA_964418355.1). Taxonomy (GTDB): domain Bacteria; phylum Patescibacteriota; class Microgenomatia; order UBA1400; family MFAQ01; genus 2-01-FULL-50-23. The sequence continues at coordinate 3,818 of CAYQLI010000056.1, forward strand.
TCGACAAGGCGGTCGGCGTCCATATTATTTGAGTAGAATGATCGGGCCGAGGAGATAGAGCTGGACCGTTTCGGTCGCGCCTTTGAGATCGTCCCTGGTAATGGTGACGCCTTTATTCCAAGGGGCCTGATTGATCTCGACAAAAGTAGTTTCGTCCGAAGTAGTCGTCTTGATCGGTTGGTAGTTGGCGCCATCGTAAATGACTGCCTTGGTGACGCCGGTGACCTTGAAGGCGAGTTTGCCGGACACTTTCCCTGCACTGGCCGCACTAATGGCGATCGGGGCATAAGCCAGGGTGCCTTCGATTTCTTTCGGGAGGCCTTGGGTGTCAATTAGGATCTGGCCGCCTTGCTTTTTGTTGGTCGGAGTGTAGGTGACCCGACCATCGGTGGAAATCACCTCACCTTTGTTCACAAAGACGAAATCGCTCTTTAAGACGTTCATGACATCACTGCCGTCATCGAGCTTATTTTTGATCGTCCCCGAGATCAGGTCGGTATCGAAACTGCACTTACCTCCCGAGGAACAGCTGCCGAGAAGAAAGGCCTGGGTAAAAGGCAGGGGTTTAGGAAGATCCACGGTAGTCCGGCCGCCCTTAAGGGAATTTCCGGAAAGATATTCCAGATCAAGGGCTGCTTGTTTGATGTTCCCCTCGACGCGGTCAAGATAAAGGGTGAGAAGTTTGTTAGTCGGGTGAGGGAAGACGACCAGGAAAGGCCGTTTGGCTATTTCGATCCCGTTGATCAGTTGGCGGACCTGACGGGTCGGCACGGAAGATCCTTTCTTGGCACCGCAGGCGGCCAGTAATAAACCGGTAACCAGAAGCAAACCAATTTTCTTGAACATTATCTTAAGTATTTAAGAAGCTGACCAGTTTGTCAACACTGATACGCTCTTGTTTCGCGGTGTCACGGTCGCGGACAGTGACAGTGTCATCCTCCAGGGTTTGGAAATCAATAGTGACGCAGGAGGGTGTGCCGATCTCATCCTGACGACGATAAGCTTTACCGATATTCCCCGAGTTGTCGTACTCGGTTCTGAAATTCCACTTTAGTGAGTCAAAGATCTGTCTGGCCTTCTCTTGCAGTTGTGGTTTGTTTCTCGCTAATGGGATCACCGACACCTGAACCGGAGCAAGAGTCTTCCGAAGCCTTAGAAAGATTCTTTTTTCACCATTTTTCTCATCTTCCGAGTAGGCATCGCAAAGCACGGCTAAAACCAGTCTGCCCACGCCGGAGGAAGATTCAATTATGTGAGGCATGTATTTCTGACCGGTGTTAGGATCTGAGTAGCTTAGATCACAACCCGAGAATTTACTGTGTTGCGTCAGATCGTAGTCACCGCGGGCGTGAACTCCCTCAAGTTCGTCGAAGCCCCAGGGAAAATCATACTCAATGTCATAGGCCTCCTTGGCATAAAAGACAAGGTTTTCGTGTTTTTTCCAACGCAGATTGGCCATATTAAAGCCGAGGGCTTTGTAATACTCCCAGCGCTCCTGTCTGAGCTTTTCGTACTGAGTCATCTCGTCTTCGGGAGAAGTAAAGAACTGCATCTCCATTTGCTCGAACTCACGAGTTCGGAAAACAAACCTCCTGGCAGTGATCTCATTTCGGAAGGCTTTCCCGATTTGAGCAATTCCAAAAGGGATCTTGACCCGACTCGAGTCGAGGACAGACTTAAAATTGACATAAATTCCCTGGCAGGTTTCTCCGCGGAGGTAAACCGGATTTTCGGACGCGTCCTCGGTGAAGTTTCCCAAGTTTGACTTGACCAACAAGTTAAATTTTTTCGCCGGAGTAAAGTCCGAGGCGCCACATTGGGGACATTTGATCTTATCTTTGTGCTCGGTCAAGAGACGGTTGATTTCTTCAATGCCGATTTTTTCATCAGCTTCAATTCCTATTTCATTGAGCATTTTATCTGCTCTTGAGCGAGTGTGACATTTCCGACACTCGATCAACGGATCGGAAAAACCGCCGACGTGACCGCTGGCCTCCCAAATCCGGGGATGCATGAAAATAGCAGAATCTAAACCGACAATATCCTCACGCACCTGCACCATATGGAGCCACCAAAAACGCTTGAGCGCATTTTCAAGTTCGACGCCGTAGGGCCCAAAATCGTAGACGGCTGCGAAACCACCATAGATTTCCGACGACGGGTAGACGAAACCGCGCCTTTTGGCGAGGGAAATAACTTTATCGAGAAGATCTTGGTCGGCCATAGGACTATTCTAGCTCATTTTTAATTTGGGGCTAATCAGGTGTCTATCAATGAGAGATTCGAAGTAAGGAATCAGGGCTTCGGGCCGTTCATCGGCGGGCAAGGGAAAGCCCAGATGACTGATCAGAAAGTGCTGGAACTCGATCGCCTGATCCCGCGAGGACTCGTCATCGTCTAATGAATCCAGTTCCTGCAGGAAATTTTTAAAAGTATAAAACAGGGCCTCATCGCCTTGATTTTCGACCAGGGTGTGGTGCATGATCTCGGTGAGATAGAAGCAGGTGCGGACTTTATAAAGGCTAGCCTTAATTTTTGGGAAAGCCAGGACGGTTTCCACCTGGGACAGATATTGTGGGGCAGTTCCCCGGTTGGTCGAGAAGCGGATCAAATTCAGATTATCAAGATGAGAGGACTTCTTGCTGGTGAGACGCCGGGCACCTTTGGCAACCACATCCATAAGACCATGATGTTCAGAAAGGATCTTGACGAATTTATCGGCCTCGCCAAAGCGGGTCTGATGAAGAATGATACCGACGTCTGAGATGGAAACGGACATACGGTTAGTCTAACACTCAGGCACTTATTGTAGTTTGGTAGTACTTGTGGACTGGATCAAAATCTAATTTGCCCAAGCCAATATGTTTGTTTATTAGGTCAACAAAAGATTTCATATTCTCATAGCTATATGCTCCCACATCCTGACGAGCCCACCTTTCTTTAGGGTTATCATGTATTTCTATCCTGGAGATGTCACCCAACACAATCCTCCCCTTACCAGTGTTATTGTCTACCACCAAGAGGAAGACATCATGATGATGAATTTCCACTCCATGCTCCAAACATAACTTAAAGATCTCCAGCAACTGATTGCTAACCTCGTCTGGATTACTGACATCAAAGTCAACCAAAGGATCCTTTTCTTCATCGAATGACGATGAATAAACCGACTTCTTCCCACCTTCGGTTAAATCTGTCATCAAGATCCTCTTCGGTTTTCCCGGGGCAGTCTCAATGATTCTCATTGTGTTAATGACCGGGAAACCCATTTTTCTCAAATGTGAGTGGTTTTCAATAATTCTTTCAGGAGTTATCTCTGGAGTAGTGCCCAACATGAAGCTTTCAAACACCTTTTCTACCATTGGCAGTTCGTGGCGCCCCAACTTTACGTTGACACCTCCATACACATTCCCCTCAGAAAAGCCCTTACCGATCACCTTTTGATCTTGGTCTCTGGAAAGACCAGCTCTTTTTTTGGCCTTCAGACCTTTATCCGTCACTCCTTTAGTAAGAAGAACCTCTTGAAATTCTCTGTCAGACATACACCGTTAGTCTAGCACGCACTAAACATTCCTGAATTCTCGCACACAGCCTTCGATCCCTGCTCTTATCTCCCTACAAAATTCTTCATAACTCTCATAGATAAACCGACCTTCTGCCCCTATCAGTCCAATGCCAACTTCGAGCTGTTTCAATACTTCCGCGTCAAGA
>CAYQLI010000057.1:0-5099 GCA_964418355.1 uncultured Pseudomonadales bacterium
TCTTGCCTTTCTTATATTCCTCGACCACTTTGGGATTTTCGGCAATAACTTTTTCGACAAACTCGGAAAGTTTGGCTGTATCGGTCTCGCCCACTTGGGTCAGTTTGCCGAACTGTGATTGGATATCTCCGGAGATATCAATTTTTTTGTTGACGATGAAGCTAGCGAGTTTTGTCTGGTCCAGATCGGCATGGGCGGCAAGAACCTCCAGGGCAGTTTTATCTTTGCTGATGATCTTGGCGTCGGGCAGTTTTACGCCGCGGCTGACGAGATCATTAATAATGGCGTCAGGAAGAGTGGGTAATTCGGCTCGAATCTTTTCAACGATGCTTTTGCTGATGCGAAGCGGCGGAATATCCGGCTCCGGGAAGTAGCGGTAATCTTTTGCTTCTTCTTTCTGTCTTTGCGGGAAGGTCACTTTCCGGACACTGTCATAGCCGCGGGTGCTCTTGTTACTCCCCTCTTTCTCCTTTCCAGTTTTTTCAAATTCAGCAACCAATCTTTTCACTTCGTACTCAATGGCCAGAGTGGCGAAATTGAAGGAGTTGATATTTTTCAGTTCCACCAGGGGGGTATAGTGTTCACCCTTGGCGTCGGTGATCTTCACGTTGACGGTCGGCTCGAGACGCATCTGGCCTTTCTCGAGATCGGCGGTAGTGACTTTTATTTCTTTGACGATTTGATGAATTTTCTTCAAATACTCTTTTGCTTCTTCGGTGGAACTGATATCCGGCTGGGAAACGATCTCGACCAGCGGGACGCCGGAACGGTTGAAGTCGATGAGACTGACTTTGTCGCCGCCGAGAACCGTGTGTTGCAACTTGCCGGTGTCTTCCTCGAGATGGACCCGCTCGATCCGGATCTTCTTCCCTGAGTCCAAGGTGAGGTAGCCGTCATGACAAAGGGGCTGATCGTACTGACTGATCTGATAGCCCTTCGACAGGTCGGGATAAAAATATTGCTTGCGGTCAAAATGAGTTTCTTCGTTGATCTCACAATTCAGGGCCAGGCCGATCATGATCGTGTCTTCGATCGCCTTTTGGTTTGGCACAGGGAGGGCGCCGGGGAGACCAAGGCAAACCGGACAGGTCTGGGTATTCGGACTTTTGCCAAAGTGGTCAGCGGGACAGCCACAAAACATTTTTGATTTCGTCGTCAGCTCAACGTGGACTTCGATGCCAATGATGGGGATTAATTTATTGTTCATTTTTTATTGTTCATTGATTATTTAGCGAACTTTTCGGGGAACTTAACAAAGTCAGTAGTTTGCTGGTAGAGATTGGCGATGTCGAGGATCTTGCTTTCCTCAAATTGGTTGCCGGTGATCTGGAGTCCGATGGGAAGATCATCAACGAAGCCGCAGGGAACCCCGGCGCTGGTGAGTCCAGCGATTGAGGAAGGTTCAACGAGAACGTCTTCCATTTCGCCGAACATCGGTTCGTTCTTGGTCGCGCCGAGCTTTAGGGCCGGTCCGGGTGAAACTGCGCCGATGTAGGCGTCGAATTCTTTGAAAGCATTCTCAAATTCAGAAACGATCTTGGTCCGGACCGCCATGGCTTTCTTATAGTAGGCATCATAATAGCCGGCAGAGAGGGTATAGGTACCGAGCATAATGCGGCGTTTGGCTTCATCCCCAAAACGCTCGCGCCCGTGGCCAAAACGAATGCCGTCAAAACGGGCGAGATTGCTACTAACTTCGCTTCGCTGAATTACTGTGTAGACACCAATAGCGTACTTGGGATCCAGGAGGGAGATCTCCTCAACCTTCGCGCCGAGGCTTTCCAGATGCTTGGCAGCATTGTGAATTAGGGTTTTGACCTCTGTCCGCATCGTTGGCAAGAGATATTCGCGGACCAAGGCGATCTTCATCCCCTTGAGGTCTTTTCTCTTGAGAAGTTCGTGATATTTTTCGACTTCTTTAGGTGAGGAAGTCCCGTCGTATGGATCGGCACCGGCAATGACCGAAGTAATCAGAGCGGCATCTGCCACATTTCTGGCGATCGGTCCGGGAGAATCGGTACTGCTTGCCATAGCGATGACGCCGTAACGTGAGACTCGGCCATAACTGGGCTTGAAGCCGGTGACACCACACCAGGCCGCGGGTTGGCGGATCGAACCGGCTGTTTCCGAACCGATGGCGACCGGAGCGAGCTGCGCCGAAACAGCGGCGGTGGAACCTCCCGAAGAACCGCCGGGAAGATGACCAAGGTTCCAGGGATTTTTGGTCGGACCAAATTGACTGGTTTCGGTACTACTGCCATGGGCCCAGGCATCCATATTTGTTTTGCCGAGGATAATGGCGCCGACGGCAAGTAGCCGTTTGGTGACCGTGGATTCATACTGCGGGTAATATCCCTCAAGAACGAGCGAGCTGGCCGTGGTTGGCATGCCGATAGTCAGAAAATTGTCTTTGACGGCAACGGGGATCCCTAGGAGCGGCTTTTTTGTCCCTTTGGCAATTTCCCGATCAGCCTCTTCCGCCTGTTTGAGGGCATCTTCATTGATATGTAAGAAAGCATTTAACTCTCCGTTGTAGCGGTTGATCCGGTCGAGATAATGTTTGACGATATCGACACTACTAAAAAGTTTGTCTTCAAGTCCGTTCATCAATTCGACCACCGATAGTTCATGAATTTGTTTATTCACTGTCTTTTTCTAGAATTTGTTTGACGACGAAGAAACCTTGATGAATATTTTTGGCGCCGGAAAGGGCCTGTTCCTGAGTCAGAATGCGGTCCTGATCAACCTCGTCAGGGCGGGTGACATTTTCGAGGTGATTCACCTGGGAGGTCGGGGTGATCCCTTTGGTATCGATCTCGTTCAGCTGATCTATAACGTCAATGGTCGTCGAAAACTGATCGGCAAAAAGTTTCTTTTCTTCCTCTGTTAGCGGTAGATTGGCAAGGATGCCGACCTTGGCAACATCCTGTGTGGTAATGATTGTTTTTGCCATCTTTATTATTCTAGCGCACCGGGTGTTTCGACAATTTGGTGATGCGATATAGTATAGACATTTTCGCAGACGTTTTTCACCAATTCCCGATCGTGACTGACCAGAAGGACCGTACCCTCATACTCTTTGAGGAAGGTTTCGAGGGCCAGGACTGATTTCAAGTCCAGATGGTTCGTCGGTTCATCGAGGATCAGGAGGTCAGGATTGGTATAGAGGAACAAAGCCAGTTGGAGACGGGATTTCTGGCCTCCGGAAAGAGTCCAGACCTTACTTCTCATGGTTTGTCTATTAAAAAAGAACTTTTTCAGGATCGCCTCGATCTCGTAGTCAGAGAGCGGATATTGTTTGGCGAAGATAGACTGGGGGGTTTCTTCCAGTGGTAGAGTGGCCGAGTGTTCCTGAGAATAATAGCCAACCCTGAGATTAGGGCCGATCTTGGCTTCACCGGAAGTCGGCGTCAGTTTTCCCAAGAGCAGTTTGATCAGGGTGGATTTTCCCGTTCCATTTGGCGAGAGCAGGGCCGTCTTGTCTTGGACGAAGAGGTGGAGATTAGCGTGGTCAAAAAGAGGCGGCCCGTCGTAACCAAAAACCAGATCTTTGACGAGAATGGCCGTTTTTAGGTGGATGATCTTATTTTCCAGCTTGGTTTGGATGGTGATCTGAGCTTTTTTGGTCTCCGGATTTTCAACCATGACCGACTGGAGACGATCCATGCGTTTTTGGGTATTATGGTAGGCGCCGATAAAGCCCTTATCGCGGAACATGATGGCCATCACTTCCAGGCGTTTCATTTCCTTCACTTGGGTCTTGTAGAGGTCCGCCCGGGCGGACTCTTCTTCCTCGTAGACCTGCCGGAACTTCTCATAGCCAAAGGGGTAGGTTTTTATCTGGTGATTTTCCAGAAGCCAGACCTTGGTGCTGACATTCTTTAGGAAGGTCCGGTCATGGGAGATCAGAATGACCAGACCGGAGAATGATTCCAGAGCTTGCTCGAGCCAGATCTTGTTATCAAGGTCGAGGTGGTTGTCCGGCTCATCAAGAAGCACGACATCATATTGGTTGGAATAAAGCAGCTCAGCGAGTCTGGCGACTTTCTTTTGGCCACCCGAAAGGGTTTCGTAGTCAGTAATTTCCTGAGTCAGATAGCCGATGGTGGGAGTGGTATCCCAAATCACTTCCCCGGAGTCCTGCTGTTCCAGGCCGGCGATGACCTTTAGGAGAGTGGATTTACCCGAGCCATTGTCCCCGATCAGGGCGATCACGCCTTTGCCTGTATGCGTCAAATCTATCCCCTCAAGGAGAGGCTGGTTATAGTGTTTGACTAGATGTTTTATTTTTAGGTGATACATGGGACAAAATCCCATTATATCAGGTGATGCTTCTCAAGAATCTCGTCCAACTCTCTTTGTCTATCTTTGGGGTAATAAATGTCATAGGAGCCATAAAAGAAGTTCGCTTCTCCAATATCAAGACTGCCTTTTTCCCTAATTTGTTGCATTTGCTCTTCGTTCGGGAGTTGCCCAATATCCGTGATGACCGGTAAAGACCAATCAAGGGCGAGGTAATTTTTGAATAAATTCCAGGGAATCGCCAGGGGTGGTCCATTCCTGACAGCTGAAGAATTGGCCAGAATGATGCAATCAATACCATTTATTTTTCTGACGCCGACAATAATGTCTACATGGCCTTCATCTATTTGGCCGGCTCGCGAGAGGAATTGGCTATATAGTTGCCTAAAGGTCTGATAAGAAAACCCTCCCTCGGAGATGGCCTGCTCAATTAGTTCCGGGGAAAAATGAAAGAAACCTGTCCGACTCGGGTCTTTTGGATCAGAGTAGAGGAGCTGGTGGTCAGGGATAATCAGAAAACCGACCTGGACCAAATCGCGCCAAAAGTCCAAATCCAGGCTGCCCACCCCTTCCCTCATGAGAGACCCAACATCCCCACCATATTTATCAATAAATTTGTTCACCTCGTCGTCTCCAAGACATACCTCATCCAAGTTCAGTGGCGGAAGGCCGCGGGCTAGACGGTCTTTATCAAAGATCGCAAAAGCCTGCTCGGTATCCAGAACTTTTTCACCGCGAAAATAATTAACGGCGTTGGTGGCCGAAAAGATCCGACAGGCGTTCTTGCGCTGTGAATA
>CAYQLI010000057.1:5109-7213 GCA_964418355.1 uncultured Pseudomonadales bacterium
TTTTTCCAACTTTATCGAAACTGGGCCATCGTACTCGACTTCCATTTATCTCAATATAGCTCCGTTGCGAGCATTGTCAATCTACGCTACCGTGAAGGAGATTTTGTTTCTGGACTCGTCAATCGTCACTTTGGAGCCGGGTTTGATCTTCTCTTCGATGATTTCGAGGGCCAGTTCGTCCTCGATCTCTGTTTGAATCACCCGCTTTAGGGGCCGGGCGCCAAAAGTGGGGTCATAGCCATGTTTGGCCAAATGCTCCTTGAGTCTTTCGGTGAATTCGATCTCGACATGTTTGTTTTTGAGCCGTTTGGCCAGATGCGCAAGCTGGATATCAACGATCTTTCTCAGTTGGGCGGTGGTCAGTTTCTCAAAGATGATCGTCTGGTCAATCCGGTTGAGGAACTCGGGGCGGAATTTGGACTGGAGAAGTTCCCAGATCCGCCGGCCAACATCTTCTTTACTGAGGGTCTCGTCGTTGATGACCTCACTGCCTAAGTTGCTCGTCATAATGATGACCGTGTTCTTGAAGCTGACCGTCCGGCCTTTCCCGTCAGTCAGGCGGCCGTCATCAAAGATCTGCAGGAAAAGATTGAAAATCTGATCATTGGCTTTCTCGATCTCATCAAAAAGGACAACACTGTAGGGGCGCCGCTTCACCGCCTCGGTGAGCTGACCGCCTTCATCGTAACCAACGTAGCCGGGAGGCGAACCAATGAGCCGGGCGACGCTGTGGCTCTCGGTATACTCACTCATATCAATTCGGATCAGGGAATCTTCGTCGTTAAAGAGATATTCGGCGAGGGACCGGGCAGTTTCGGTTTTGCCAACCCCGGTGGGGCCGAGGAAAAGAAATGAAGCGATCGGTTTGTTCTCATCAGAGATCCCGGCACGGGAACGGCGAATGGCATTGGCGACTGCTTTGAGAGCTTCCTCCTGGCCGATGACGCGCTTGCCCAATTCCTCTTCGAGGTGAACCAGTTTGACAGTTTCAGAGCTGACCAGACGGGTCACCGGAATTCCCGTCCAGCGGCTGACGACCTTGGCGATATCTTCTTCGGCAACCTCAAGCTGGAGGAGACGATCTTCCGGTTTGATAGTGTCATATTCTTTCTGTTTGCCAGCGAGCTCCTTGGTCAGTTTCGGCAGTTCGCCGTATTTGATCTCGGCCGCTTCTTCGAGCTTCACTTCGCGTTCGGCCATTTCCAGTTTCACCTTGGCCTGGTCAATTTTTTCCTGGATCTTATTGATATTTTCGACGACTTCTTTTTGGGTTTTCCAGGCCGTCTCCAGCCGATTGGCCTGTTCGCGTTTATCTTCGACCTCTTTTTGGAGATCCTCGGCCCGTGATTTCGCAGTGGCTGATTTTTCTTTCTTCAAGGCGGCCAGTTCGATCTCGATCTGAGTGATCTTTCGCTTGAGCAGGTCCAGTTCGGCGGGCATGGACTCGATCTCGATTTTGAGACCAGAGGCGGCTTCATCAATCAAATCAATGGCCTTGTCAGGAAGAAAACGATCCGGGATATAACGGACCGAGAGGGTCGCGGCGGCGATAACAGCATCGTCGCTGATCTTCAAACCATGATGAAGTTCGTATTTTTCCTTCAATCCCCGGAGAATGGCGATGGTATCTTCGAGACTCGGTTCGTCAACCATGACCGGTTGGAAGCGGCGCTCCAGGGCGGCGTCTTTCTCGATATGTTTGCGATACTCGTTGATGGTAGTGGCCCCGATCAGATGAAGTGAGCCGCGGGCCAGGGCGGGTTTGAGGATATTGGCGGCGTCAACAGCGCCCTCTGCCGCACCTGCCCCAACCAAAGTGTGAAGTTCGTCAATGAAAAGGATGATTTTACCGGCGGCTTTTTCAACTTCATTGACGATTGCATCAGACCATTCATCCCCCTCTACCAATGGATTCACTTCTTTTATTTTTGCATTACAAAAAGATTCCAGCTGACCAAGATTGCCAAGATATTCCTCCCTGATCGAATCAATATCAAACGGCTTGTCGCTTTTAAGGAATGTTTTCCATTGTTTGCAAATATCATTGTATGCGTTTTCTATTTGAAGCTTTAGTTCAGGCTTGTGAATTTTAGCGACATTCAGA
>CAYQLI010000058.1:0-7185 GCA_964418355.1 uncultured Pseudomonadales bacterium
TTTTCTCCCCTATTCTCGCTACTCACTGACACAAAGATTACCGTCAGTAAGTATCTGACCGATGGCTGGCCACTGATCGGCTGGCTGGCTTTGTTTTCTGGCTTTTCAAAAATGGTTCGCAAGCAGACCGATTTCCTACTCTCGCCGGTGGTGATCTATTTGATCTTTTTCCTATTGATGGGAAGTAGTGCTTTTGGCTGGTATCGGACTCCGTTTATGCCTTTCTTATATATCTATGCCGGTTTGTTTCTGATCGAGGGATTCAAACAAAAGGCGCCCTTGATTCAGGTCCTGCTACTGTTGATCCCGCTGGGCATAAATATGGGCAAGATCAGCGAGCTGGTTGCCACCCTGATGATCAAACCTTACTGGAAAATCGGATTGCCGGCTCTGATTTTTTTCTTCTTTGTATTTTCACTCTTACCGGAAGGCCATCAGAAAAAATATCTCCGAATCCCGAGGATTATCTATCTGGTCCTAATCTGCCTGGCTATTGGTTCCAATATTGTTTTCCTCTGGTGGCTGACACCGGAATATTGGCTGAAAGTGAACTAGTAGGCGACAATAACAAACGCCGGAGAACCATCGAGGAAATTAATTGTTTCCAGCAATTTCCCTTTCGGGTCGTAATTACCCGGACTCGTGATCAGGAGGGTATTCTTGAAGTCAGCTGATTTCTTTTTGACTTCCCAGTCATTGATGAATAAATATTTGTCAAAACTATCTACCCAGAACCAATTACTCTGACCATAGCGGACCAGATTGGGGTCACTCCGATAGCGGTCTGGGTCATAGGAATTGAAAAATAAGACAAATTCATGCGGCTCGCCATAATTTTTGGTAAAAGCGATCCGGTTATAACGATCGTAATTTTCTTTGGCATAAATAATGGCCTGCCTGTAACCGTATTGCCAGGCTCGGGAGTATTTATTCGAATAATCAAAGATCAAATTACGGAGGTAAAGGCCAAACCACGAGACATAGATCAGGAAAAAGAGAGAGAAGAGAATTATCTTTTTGTTTTTGTCCCAGTTTTTGGTAAACGCCAGCGTCTCTGTCAGAGCAAAGGCGATGACAAGATAAACGACCGGTAGCATGGTGGTAGCGCGAACCACCTGATAAGGGTCCCGGGTCACGGCCGCAGGAAGCGGCGAGAGCAGCAGCCAATAAAGGAGGAATTTTTTGTCCTGATCGAGTTTTCGGTACCTACTTATCAGCAAGGCCAGGCCAAAATAAAGGAGGACGAGATCCAGGGGATTGATGATACCGAACCCCTGAACATTGAACTGAAACTGGGTGCCTCCCCGAAGCGTCAAGAAGCCCGGGCTGAAATAGCCGAGGTAATTGCCAAAAGCCTTGGGAACAAAATAGGTAACTTTGTTATGGGCGAGGCGCGCCAAGAAAGGAGATAGGGTCGAGGCGCCGCGGGCGGTATTGATGTCGTTGATCGCACCCTGATCCAGGATGCCGACCCAGGCAGATCTGGCACTGCCCTCCGGGGAGAAGACCACGAAAAAGAGGGGGATAAAAAAGACGGCGGCCAGGGTCATCATCAGAACGGTCTTTTTTAGTGAAAGCAGTAGTTGTCCTTTGTAGTGAAAAAGCAGGACCAGGAAAAGTAGGGGCGTAAAAATACGGGTGTTGTGGTAGGCATAGGCAGAGAGACCCAGGACCAGTGTGCCGAGGATACTTAAATTGCTGTTTTGTTTGATTCCTTTGATAAATAGCAGGACCCCAAGAACCAAAAGCAGAGCGGCGGGAGTAGTCTGGATCGCCTGCCGGCTGAGGAACAAACTCCAGGGAGAGAGAGCGACAAAGAAAGCCGCGGCCAAGGAGACCGATTTCTTTTTGAAAAGTAGAAGGGAAAAAAAGTAGATCACCAGCGGCAACAGGGAGCCGAAAACGGCCGAAGGTAAGCGCACGGTGGTCTCGGATAGACCAAAAAGGTAGACAAAAGGAATCGTCGCATACATATAAAACGTGGTGGGGTAGTCGCCGTAGTGCCGAAATTTCGCCAAGGGCAGGAGTCGGCGTCACTCATCTTTGCCGTGTTTTAAGATGGAGAGAGCGTTGTAACCCTGACTGACCTCGTCCCAGTTCAGACTGACGGGAAATTTGTCCAGATAGGCAAAGCGGAGGATGATCCCGAGGGCAATTATCAGTACGAGGAGGATTTTATTTTTCATTATTTTGCAGGATATAAAAAGCAACTGACTGATCCGGATAGAGGACGCGGTCCTGGACGAAATTAAGGTACGAATCAGACATTTTTTCAGCAGGAATTGCGACCAAATTACCGTCTACCAAATCCGTCCTGGGATTGAAGCTCTTGAAAGTAACATTCTTCAGTTGGTACTGTTCCAGCATATCCAGATATAAAGGGTGTTTCTCCTCGGCCATCTCCCACCAAAGGGCCGCGGCCTGCTGAAAATCTCTTGGGTCAATTTTTTCATAGAAGGCAAAAAAGGCCTGCGAGTTGCTCCCCTTATCCATGATCACACTGGTGGGGGTAGATTGGGAAAGTTTGTTCACTAACTCCCGATAGCCGTAGGAGAGGGCGGAAGGGTATTTGAAGGGATATTCAAAAAAATAAGTATTGAAATAAAAGACAGTAATGAGTGAGGAAAGTGAAAGAAAAATAACTGAAAGATATTTTCGCTTCATAAAGTGAAATGTCTGGACCAACTCGAAAAGTCCGTAGGCTGAAAGGATTTCCCAAAAAGTCAGTAAGGCGCCGACCCGATTGGGACGATAACCTTCTTTGGTCAAGGCCGCGGGAATGATAGCCAGAAACAGCCAAAGTAAGAGCAGGGATAGCCGCGGATTTTTTTCTTTCACCAACCGGTAAAGTCCGATCAGGATCAGGGGAAACAGCCAAAGATATAAAAGTCCGGTGCCAGGGAGAACGGAGTAGGTGATCTCCCTCCCCCCTTCGGTAAACCAGAATGAAGGACTAAGGTAACTAACATAATTATTGACGAACTGGTTAATGACATAAGTGCCTTTGTTGGCGAAGGCTCGCGGGATCAAAAGCGAGACGCGGTTCAGCGGAGAAAAGTACTGCAGTTTCGCGACGCCCTCAACCGCCTGGGGATTTATTTGGGTGATCAATAGGTCCTTGGCCCGATCCCCGGCTTGTCCAAAGACAGTCGCAAAAAGGAGCGGCGAGGCGATGACGACGGTAAGCAGGGCGGCACCAATGAGAACACTTTTTTTAAGATTCATAATTTGTTTGCCAAACAAGATCAGCAAACCGACGAAGAAGAGCGGCTCAAAATACTTCGCCGCATGATAAGTGTAGAGATTGAGACCCCAAGTCAGGGCGGCCAAGTAAAGGAACCGGGGACGTTTGAGCGAGAGCAAGAATAGGTAGAGACCCAGGGGAAATAAGAAAGACGAGAGATTTACTTCGAGGGCAGTCCGGGAAAATTGAAGATGCCAAGGGGAGATGGCCAGGAAGAAGGCGGCAATATCGCCGATAGTAAGATCCAGGCCAAGAAATTTGAATTTTCTTCGCTCGAATAATTCATTAGAAAGCAGGTAGACCGCGACTACCGCCAGGATGCCGAAAATGGCCGAGGGGAGCCGAACGGAAAACTCCGAAAGACCGAAGAGGGCGATACTACCGATCATCAGATAGGTTTGCAGAACTGCTTTGTAATCAAGAAAGGAACGGAAACTGGTGATGGGAAAAGCCATCCCCCATTCGTCTTTGCCTGTTCTTAAAATCGAATAAGCACTATAGCCTTGGGAAATTTCGTCAGGAGAGATGCCCCCGGGAATCCGGCCCAGATAAACCAGGCGCAGGGCGGCGGCCAAGAGAAGAATGAGAGCTAAGATCAGGTAGCGGCGCATCTATTTTATTGTAACTGAATTAAGTTCCGGATGAGTTTTTACCACCCGGTAAGCAGGACTGCCATCGGGGTATTTGACCACTCCGATCAATTCAAGATGATTTCTAACCAGCTGTTCCTCACTGATGGCCAAATAGTCCCCGACCAGATACTGACTCAAACTCGTATCCGGTTTCCAGGAAATCCCCTTGACGGTGATGCGGCCGATCTTTTTCTGCGAATTTCGATTTAGGTTGGTATAGTATTCCTTTTCACTAACTTCAAAGTTGTTCTTTTGATAGGTGGCTGGGTCATATTTGGTATAGAAAAGGACCTGGCTATATTGTTCTCCCCGAGCATTGTCTATCACCACGGGTAGATTTGGGTCAGTTTTGGAATTAAGGATCTCAACCACCTGCTCCAAGCCGTAGTTCCAGTAGGAAGCGCGAAAATATTCATTCAGAACTATAACCGAACTATATAGTTTGACTAAGGAATAAATGAGAACCAAGACGGCAAAACCCAAAGCGGTGAGACGGGCTGATTTTTTTTCCAGCTTTTGCCAAAGCTCCCAAAAACTGACTGATATCAGAATGATGATCGGAATGACCAGGGGCAGGGCCCGGATGGTGGAAAAAGGATCGCGGGTCAAGGCCGCCGGTAGAGGAGAAAAAACCAACAAAAATAACGTCAGATTTCTCAGTTCGCCATATTCTTTTTTTCTGATGATCAGGTATAAACCGTGGAGATAAAACGGCAGTTGCCAGAAAAAGAAAGTAGAGAGCTCTGGGAAAGAACTTCGGCCGCCGTAGTCACCGAGGAAAAATAAATTCCTGGGAGAAAAGTAGGAGAAATAAAGAGCCAAAAAGTCTTTGATCCGAAGGTAGCCGGAATTGTTCACCAGCCAACCGAATGATCCCTGGTAATCCGAAAGAAAGCCGGCGACATCTTTGACATTCACGGTCAGGGTATTAAAGCGTGAGAGAAATCCGGGAGTATTCACAATCATTAACGTCGGGAGACTGATCAGGAATGCCAGGACGGCCCCAAAAAATATTGGAGAGCGATGGGTTTTGTCAAAGAGCTGTTTATGAAATCTAACCAAAAAATAAATAGCGGTCAGAGGGACCAGCAATCTCTCAGAGTGGTAAGCGGGGGCAGCAACGGCGAGGACAATCCCGGATAATACTAATAGAATCGGTTTTCCCAGGCCTAAGTAAAACAGGTAAATGCCGGAGAGAAAAAAGAATAAGGCGACGTTGCATTCAAAGTTCGTCCGACCAAAGAGGATATGCCAGGGGGAAATGGCAAGCAAGAGGCAGGAGGCGGCCGCGACAAAAGAACCAAGGGGCTTGGGGGATAGCTTCTTGATCAGCAGAAACAAGATCGGCAGGGTAAGAATACTGGCCAGAAAGGAGGGAAATCTGACGGTAAAAGCGGTCAAGCCGAAAAGCGGGATCAGGGGGGCGATCAAATAGATGTAGACCGGGGTTTTGAAATCAGTGAAGGATCTGAAGGCGGCCGGGAAGGGCATGCCGAATTCGTCACGTCCGGTGGTGAGGATCGAATAGGCGTTGTACCCTTGGGCGGCTTCGTCGAGATAAAGACCGGCAGGCACTTTGCCCAGCAGATAAAAACGAGTGGCAATGGTCAGGACAAGAGAGAGGACAAAAATCAGGAAATATTTCTTCATTTGGGCGCGTAAATAATTACCTGACGGACCAGCTCAATAAGCATGAGGGGCAGGGAAAATAGAAAATAGCTAGTGGCCCAACGCGTCTTCTTTGAAAATTGGTCAACCCCAAAAACAAAAACCGAAACCAATGGAAAATAAAGAATGAAATCGAGTCGGTCAAATGACTTTAAAAAAGAAAGACCGAGGACACTTGTGCCGAGGATGACACAAAGAATGCGGAAGTGTTTGTGCTTCGGAAGCATCAGAAAACCAAGAACGAAAATGGGCAAGGTGACAAAAGGAAACTTAACCAGATTCAGATATCCGGAGAGCATTTCACGGGGGTGAAAACCGAAAAAATAGTTATTGGGATCCAGTAGGGCGGTCAGGTTTTTCTCAAAGTCGGCAACAACGATCGCGCCCTTGTTTTGGAAAACCCTGGCAAAAAGAGGGTCGGGGTAGGCGGCCGTGCGATTGACCACTTCACCGATGGCGTTTTGGTCCAGGTTAAAAACCGTCTGGCCAAATAATGGCGCCGATGAATAAGGACCGCTGATGAGAAGGACCAGGGGCCAAACCAAGACTGCGAGGGAGACAAAAAGAGACCGAATGAACATTGTCACTTCGCTAAAACGTAAAACAACGGCCTTTGGTAAAAATCCCTGACGGTCAGCAAGACCCGAAGGCCATCAGGAGGACTCTTCTCGAGGTCCCAATCTCCGGGGACCTCACGGGACTGGGCGGCGAGATAGATGTCCCCCGGCGAGAGCAGTGTCCTGATAGTGTCAAAATTATCCGCCTGGCCAAAATAATATTTATCGCCAAAACGGAAACCGGAGAAGCCCTTAAGGATCTGCGGCTGTGGGGCATCGCCTTTGAACTCTTTTTGGAAGTCGGCTGGTTTCACTGGGTAGTAAAATGCAAACCGGTAAAGCGCCGGTTCGGCGGTGTTGTTGATGAAGACCCGATCAGCCTTCGCGATCAGATCACGGGAACCGACAAATAATGGTTCGTAACCATATTGCCAAACATGGCTGCTCTCAAAGGCGTAGTGCGTGGTATAGCGGTACCAGTAAGCGCCAAAATTCACGGTGAGCGCGATGATGATCAAGACAAGCGTGGGCAACAGGAAGCTTTTCTTTAAGGCGGACAACGTTTCAAACAGACCAACCGCGATGATCACGGCCACAGGAAAATTCTGGAGGAAGAGCCGGGAACCATGATTGCCGCCGCCCTGAGTGAGACTGCTCCCGATCGGGATCAGCAAAAACCAGAGCAGGAGAAAGAGACCGGTGCGGTTTTTCATTTCTTTGGCACAGAAGTAAAGGCCGATGATGAAGAAAGGTGCTAGGGTGATCAGGAAAACCCCAAAGTGATCAACCGATTGGCGATAGATCGGGTCGCCGGTCAAAAACATGAACTGAGGCGAGATCGCGGTCAGGTAGTTGCTAATGAACTCACCGGAATAGGCGGTCACACGGTTGTTAAAAATATTTTCCAGGAGATGGCTTTTCAGCCAGGGACGACTCCGGTCGGCCAGGATCTGGTCATAGGTTGGTTTGTCATTGAAAATATTGATGAGTTTGAAGCGACCCGCCGCCTGGCCAAAGAGAATTTGATAAGCGATGGGCAGGACAGCGAGAAGGCAGATAAAAAGACCCACCAGAGATTTTCTGG
>CAYQLI010000059.1:0-5349 GCA_964418355.1 uncultured Pseudomonadales bacterium
CTATACCGACTGGAGATTTGGTAATCTATCGCATCTTCCCCCAGAAGATCGACGGTTTCACCTATACCGCCAGCTCCTATCTTAGCTGTCTTGCCACTCCTTCAACCTGTCACACTCCTGATACAAGTGATTACCTAAAAATCCTAAATGACTATAACGTCTGTGGAAAACTGAACTCTGGTGAAATTGACGAGCTCTGGATGTTTGGCGCACCTTATATGGGATTCTGGGAATCGAACCTGACGGGCCCAAATGCCTTTAATTACAACTCTGGTCCCACCCTCGGATCGAGCTGTAATAAATTACTGCCGATCATGGGTTTCAGTTATGAAGTGCCACTAGGCAACATGCTCCACGATTATGGTCACCGAACGGAAGCAACAATGACGCGAGTCTACGGAGATTGGGAGGAAAACAGAACTAATCATAATTGGGATAGATTTGGTTTAGTAAAAGGTCAGTCCCCAAATTATTCTTATAGCGGTTGTGGCTCCATTCACTGGGCCCCCAACTCCACTGCGGCATACGATTATGCGAACACTTCGACTGTTGATTCAAATTGTGACGATTTTTATAACTATCCAAATCTTAGTGATCCGAATGTGGTCAAGAAGAGTATTACCTGTTCAGCTTGGGGTTGTACTGGCGATCCTACTCTCAATTACTTCAACTGGTGGTTCAGTCACTTGCCGTCATTTAGTGGCATTGGGCCTGATGGAAAACTTAATGACTGGTGGCAGTATCTGATAGATCCAAATGTTGTCATTAGCCTGCACCCAGCACAAGCTAATTTACTCATCAATAATTCAGTAACCTATTTAAACATATCAGTCCGTGGTTCATTTACCCTCAATTGGAGCAGTAAATTCGCTTCCAGCTGTACGGCTAGCGGAGCTTGGAGTGGTATCAAACCAGCGTCAGGCGCCGTCGTTGTGTCCGTAGTCGACTGGAACCAAGCGGGTACCTATAGCTTAACTTGCGGTAATTCCCCAGTGACCTCGGTATTGGTTGATGTATACGATATTGGCACCCCTCCTTGGCCCTTTTGAGTTGAAAAGAAGATTAACCCCCTCGATGTTTCGTCGGGGGGTTTTTGGTTTGCGGCCGACCCTGCTTCAGGTTAGAATAGCTTCATGGCTATCACCCAGGAAGAACTCGATAACTACGCGACCAGACTTTCCGGTCTTCACGACAAACTCAATCCCGAGGCTCTTCACAAACGAAAGGAAGAACTCGAGAAGGAGTCGGGCGACCCCAATCTCTGGTCGGATGAGGCCAAAGCCAAGAAGATCATGCAGGAACTTGCCCACCTGAAAACTCTTTTGGGCGATCTTGGTGCGGTTGACGAAAATCTGAAAAGTCTTTCCGACCTCGTCAAGATGCAGGAGGAAGCCAAAGACACGAGCCTCGACAACGATATATTGTCATTAAATCGGACCGTTTCTCGTCAGCTGGACAAACTCGAATTGGTCACTTTTCTTTCCGGACAATACGACAAGAGCGAGGCAATCCTCTCCATCCACTCCGGCCAGGGCGGTACTGAAGCGATGGATTGGGCCAGTATGCTCTCCCGCATGTACACCCGCTACTTTGAAAGGAAAGACTGGCCCTACGAAATGGTCGGCTACTCGGGAGGAGACGAGGCTGGCCTCAAGTCAGTCACCTATATCGTTCATGCCCCATTTGCCTTTGGTTATCTGAAAAATGAGCGGGGGACTCATCGCCTAGTCCGTCTTTCTCCCTTCAACGCCGACAACTTGCGTCAGACATCTTTCGCCGGGGTCGAAGTCATGCCCCTGGTCGAGGATACCGGCGAAGTCGCCATCCGCGAGGAGGATCTTGAGTTCGAAGCGAGTCGTTCTTCCGGCGCCGGCGGTCAGAATGTGAACAAAGTCAGCACCGCCGTCCGCATTCGTCATATCCCTACCGGCATTGTGGTTGAGGCTCAAAGTCAGCGATACCAAGAGCAGAATCGCAAGATCGCCATGCAACTCCTCAAAGCCAAGCTCTGGGAAATCGAAGAAAAGAAGCGTCAGGAGGAGCTAAGCAAGATCAAAGGGGCTCATCACGTTGCGGGCTGGGGCACCCAGATCAGATCATACGTCCTCCATCCCTACAAGCTGGTCAAAGATCTGCGCACTGAGTACGAATCTACCGATCCGGACTCCGTTCTTGATGGCGACCTGGACATGTTCATCGAGACTGAATTAAAGTATTTTGCCCCAGTACCGGTTTCCAGTGCTTCATAATTAGTCCCAGAAATTGACCTATAATCGCCAACGCGGTAAAATAGAGCATGGCAGAAAGAAGCAGAAGGATTGACAGCGCCCACCCGGAATTCCATAAGTTGTATGAAATTGTCTTGATGATTTGTTGGGCTCATAACCCGCACTTGTTCGTTCATTCATCCGACGAATCCGGAGAAATGGGTACTCTCCAGTTGGACCTGGATGAACCCGAAAGGTTGGCTTTGATTGAAACATTGAAAGCGGAAATGGCCAATCTCCTTGAGGAAATGAGAAGCTCGGGCGAGAGTGAGTTTGCTGATGAGGTAGACGCCATGCTCAAAGGCGGACCTTTCGATGAAGCAGTTAACGGACTTCGAATTTTGCTGACCGACTTTGATTTTGTCCCCACGGAGCCGGTTTCAGAGGAAGACGCCCGCAAAAGAGACGCGGCTCACCCGAACATCATTACTTACAGGGAACTTTTTAAAGGCTTAGAGTACCTCCGCCATTGGCGGATTATTCGCTAGGCCCTTGCCTTCTGGACTTGCTAAAATTAGGCTGTGGCCAAAAATAAATCAAAGAAAAAGAACTTGAGGTGGATTATCATCCTGGGTTTGTTATTTGTCGTTGGTGGATTTATCTTTCTGTTTCGTGAAGCGTTATTTTGGAAAACATACGAAACCAATTGGACATATCCGGGGAACCACACCGGTTTTAAAGTCAGCTACCCGGCGGTATGGGAAGTAAAAGAAAGGAAGGAGTATGTAGGCAACATCTACCCCGGCTGGGAGAATCAGGCCATACAATACGTCGCCGATGTATGTAAGGATGTTGGTGGATGTAGTGTGGTTGATCCAACTTCGCCCGGAAGCCCTGTTGAGGTTTATGTCTATTATGATCCTCACGATATTTCGGTATCAGTTGCGAATATCAAGACTATCTACAGTAAAAATAAAATTATGGAAGAAAAATCATCTTCTGGCGAAAAAAATCTGGAAATCACCCAATCGAACGGTAAGGTTAAAATGAAACTAATTGCAAGTGACGGTGGGACTTATATTGCTGAAGGTTTTTATTCACAGAGATTTTCAATATATCCAACATACGACCTAAATCTGCTAAATAAGTTAGTAAAAAGCTTTACCTTGCTTAAGCCATAAAAAAAGCAGGATGGTGTGGGTTGGGATATTGGAGGGCACTTGGCCTGAGCGCAGTCGAAGGCCTTTGTCTCCTTTGCTCCCATCTGCTAAACTCTAGTTAGTTAATAAAAAGAAAATAAATGGAATTGCAGAAGATCAATCTCGACCCGAACCTAAAACAACCTGTGGCGAGTGCAAAGCCTGCTGTTTCCACCACGCCCAAAATGTCCGAAACTATGACTAACGAAAGCTTCTTTACCCCAGTCAGAATTATTTCCCTTGTCGTCGTCCTATTACTTGGACTAGGCACGGGCTACCTAATCAAGAACAAAGTGGGTGGAGCGACTCGGGGCGACGGCCCAGTGATCGCCAGGAACGTTCCGGAGGCCGGCCTGAAAGAGGGGGACATTATTGGTGAGCAAAGTGCGAAGGAATTCAAGGATAGCGTCACCGGTGTCTTACAAAAAGGCGGACTCGATGGTGAAGGCAGCCACAAACTTCTTCGTCCGGGTGGGGTCTCTCAGACAGTCTACCTTACCAGTTCGATCATTGATCTTGACGAATTCGTCGGCCACCAAATTACCGTTTGGGGCGAAACCTTCAAAGGACAAAAGGCGGGTTGGTTGATGGATGTTGGCCGTGTCAAAGTCGAGAAACTGAACGCCCCAAATCCACAGTAGGTCGTCATTAGTTAGAAACCTTTAAAAGTGATCATCTTTGACCAGGTGAGTAAAGCCTATCCGACCGGCAACACCGTCCTCACGAACATTAGCTTTCATGTCAACCCGGGTGAATTCGTCATTCTCACTGGCCCATCAGGTGCCGGCAAGACCACCATCGGCCGTCTGTTGATCCACGACCTACTTCCCAGCTCCGGCAGTATCAAAGTGGGGGACTGGGAACTCGAGAAAATCAAACCAGGCCAGGTCAGTGAACTGCGCCGTCATGTTGGCGTTGTCTTTCAGGACTACAAGATCATTCCTGACAAAACTGTTTTCGAGAATATTGCCCTCGCCCTGGAGATCATCGGCTACCCCGAGAAAAAGATTTCGGAGCGCGTCCACCACCTCCTCGAACTTGTCGGTATACCGGACAAAGTAAATCTTTTTCCGATTCAGCTTTCCGGAGGGGAACTTCAGCGGGCAGCCATCGCCCGGGCGATCGTCTCGGAACCAAAGGTTTTGTTTGCCGACGAACCGACCGGCAATCTCGATGATCAGACGGCCAGAGATATATATCACTTACTCCGCGCCATCCACAACCTCGGCACCACTGTGATCATGTGCACCCACAATCAAAGTTTCCTGGACTCTGGCAACCGGCATATTCACCTGGAAAAAGGTAAGATTACCTTAGATACTGCCAGTAGCAGCAGCCATAAAAGCAAAAAAGAAAAATGAACACTGCTTTTAAAAACATCCGCCGTTCGCCATATCAGGCTCTTGCCGCCGTCTCCATGACCGGCCTGACCGTGTTTATCGTTTCGCTTTTTGCCCTCGTGTCGCTTGCCAGCCAACTGATCCTCACCAGTTTTGAGACAAAACCCCAGGTGATCGCCTACCTCAGAGACGATCACACCACCGATCAGGTCAACGGCCTGATCAAAGAGGTGACCGATACTGGTCTAGTGAAAAAAGCGACCTACGTCAGCAAACAGGAAGCTCTTGAGATCTACAAAAAAAGTGTGGGGAACGACCCTCTGCTTTTGGGCACCGTTACCGATCTTGGCGTGATCACTGCCGATGTTCTGCCTGCCAGTGTCGAGATCACCGCGAAGTCTCCTGACGATTTTCCGACGATCGTTTCTATTCTGGAGAGGAGCACTATCGTCAGCAGCACCCCGAAGGGGAAGAAAGAGATTGACTTTCCCCAGGATATCGTCGCCGAGCTGACCGCCTGGACCCGCGCTATCCGGACCGCCGGTCTCATCTTGGTGGCCATTGTCTGCTTCAATTGAATTATCACGATCATGATCATCATTT